>CADBNZ010000033.1 GCA_902796155.1 uncultured Pseudomonadota bacterium | reverse complement strand
CCCTGTTTAATAAATAGTTCGATTAACTTAGACGATTACTCGACTCTTTTCCTACTAAATCGTTCGGATTCTGTTGCTAAGATGCGTCACATATTATTCCAAAAAAACTATTGTATTAATATGCAGAATTGGTATTATTAGCGGCAGTTACGTCCAAGTATGAGCGGGTGTAGCTCAGTGGTAGAGTACAACCTTGCCAAGGTTGGTGTCGAGGGTTCGAATCCCTTCGCCCGCTCCAAATCTTCTTAAATTTTTTAAAAAAAAGTGATCGGAGATTCTTTATTTTATCTGAGCGGTTGCGATTATCTTTACCAATTTTTAACCATATCAGTGCTAGCCTGCCCCCATGAAGTCAGTTGCTGTGTTAATTCCTTGTTATAATGAAGCAGAGACAATAGCAAATGTTGTCCGAGCTTTCAAAAAGTGCCTTCCAAACGCCATTGTCTACGTCTACGACAACTGTTCTGAAGATGAAACCGTACAGAGAGCGCACGAAGCTGGCGCTATAGTGACAATCGCGCGAGACAGAGGCAAAGGAAACGTTGTGAGGCGTATGTTCGCTGATGTTGATGCAGATATTTATATAATGGTAGATGGTGATTCAACCTATTCTGCCTGCGATGCTCCTAAAATGGTCGAAATTATCGAAAATGACAATGTGGATATGGTTGTTGCTGCAAGAAAAGAGCGCTCCGAAAATGCCTATAGAGAAGGGCACAAATTCGGCAATAGTCTATTCAATTTCATTTTAAAAATTTTGTTCCATAGCACATTTTCCGACATATTTTCCGGATATCGAGCGTTTTCAAAAAGATTCGTAAAAACTTTTCCTGTAATGACCAACGGATTCGATATAGAAGCCGAATTAAGCATACACGCTCTTACTTTATCTATTCCATTTGCCGAAATAAAATCAGAATATTCTGAACGGCCAGCAAATTCTCACAGCAAATTAAGCACATTTAAGGACGGTGCAAAAATATTGCTCAGCATAATCAGTTTGCTTAAAGAAACTCGTCCGCTATTTTTTTTCGGAATGATTTCCTTGCTCATGTGTTTGTTATCGATTGGAATCGCTTACCCTATCATAGGAACTTTTATTGAAACAGGACTGGTACCAAGACTGCCTACAGCTGTTTTATCTATGGGAATTATGCTTATATCGTTCTTGAGCTTAACATGCGGCCTAATTTTGGACAGCATAAGCCAAGGACGCATGGAAATAAAAAAGCTAAACTACCTATCTTTTTGATTATTTTTCTGAAAAATTGCTTTTTATATTTACCAGAAACAATTGACATTAATATATTGTGTAGTTAAGAATGAGGCTTCAAATTCAAGGAGAAATAAATATGCATAAAAAATTGCCGTTTGTTCTTGTCGTTACAATAATTGCTTCAATTTTATTAAATCCGATTATTTCGACAACCACAAAACAAATTATTTATGCATGCAGTCTGACTATAAAATCTCTGGTACTTTTTTTGCTGCCATTTATTATTTTTGGGCTTTTGTTTAAAACGTTTATAAAAATCGCACGTAACGCAATCAGCGTAATTTGCTTAATCTTTGGTTGCTTATGCTTATCAAATTTTATCAACACATTTGTAACACACTATGTAGGGTCGTTATTTTATTTCTTCGATTTCGATCTTGGAAATCAAATTATAATTGATCAACCTTTAACGCCTTATTTTTCATTTGAGTTTCCTTGCATAATAAAAAATGAATTTGCGTTATTCGGAGGAATATTCGCAGGAATCGGCACTGCCTTATTTTTTGATAAAGAAATATCAGAAAAATTAGCAGACAGAATAGACAAAATAATACAAAGCTTATTCAAAGGTATATCTGTTTTGATTCCGCTTTTTATAGTTGGATTTGTAATTAAATGCGCATCTGAAAATACTCTTGTAAGCATGATGAAAAGTTATTCTTTCGTTTTTGTTCTATTTTTCTTTTATGCTTCTTTATACGCGTTTTCGTTTTATATGCTAGTCGCAAAAGGAAATTTTCATAAATGCGTCGAGTACATAAAAAACATGATTCCAGCATTTGTAACTGCGATAAGTACGATTTCCAGCGCTTTAACAATGCCTGTTACAATAATGTGCGCGGAAAAGAATGCAGAAAATAAAGGATTAGCCGGATCTATAATTTCCGCAACAGTAAACATACATTTACTCGGTGACTGTTTGGGGATTCCTTTGCTTGCTTATTCGTTGCTGAAACATTATGGATTAGAAGAACCATCACTTGGGACATATTTTATCTTTACAATATTCTTTGTGATAGCAAAATTTTCTGTAGCAGCAGTTCCAGCAGGTGGAATAATAGTCATGACCCCTATTTTGGAGAAATATTTGAACTTTTCGCCGGATATGTCGTCATTAATTATCGCTATTTATGTAATATTCGACCCTATCATTACAGGATTTAATGTTTTGGGAAACGGCGCTCTTGCAAAGCTAATAGATACGCTATATTTGAAGTTTGAAGCGAATAGTTTAAAAGAGCAAACTGAATAAAAGTAAGACTTATTAAGTTAATAGCAAAAAATGAAGGAAATCGAAAAGTAATAAATTTCGAAACCTGCTCAATGCTACCTTATCACTTGCCGCTATACGCAATCGGAATATAGCCGTCGATATTTTCTTCGCCGGAGGTAAGCTCTTCGCCTATCCAATCGCAGTGGTCGCATATCGGAAGCCATTTTGTCGATTCGTTACCGCAATGACGGCATCTCCACAAAAACGCACTGGTTTGGATTGTAACGGATCAGCAGAAGCGGAATAAGTAAACTCAACTGCTGTCTCAATTTCCGGCAGAAGCTCTGTTAATTTATCCGCAATAAAATCATACGGCTCGATCTCATATGCTTTCCAGAAATTTTGGAAAGCGAGTTTCTTCATACCGCTTTGTAATGCGCAATTTGCGAATTCGAAATAAGTCATCCAAGAATCAGGAACTTCATCCATTATTCTTTCTGCAAGTTTTAGTGTGTCAGAATCAGATAAATTCTTTCCGCATGAAATATATTTTTCATATACTTCTCAAACCTGGACACATTTAAACGATTGTATAAGAACTTTTCTTGCGCTTTTGTATTCGCCCGCTTTCTTCAAATATTCAGAATATTGAATGGCATTTTCAGTAAGTTCAGGCGCCAACTTGAACGATTTCTTCAGCAAATCGGGACTATTTATTGCCGTGCCTTCCTCAGCGTATATTATAGCTTCGACTACCCTCCCCTTTTTAGCTCCTTTTATGGAAGGAATGTATTTTTTGGCTTCCGCGAAATTTCGTTCTCTCAAACAAATAACAATCGCCTGAAAAATTAATTCATAAGCATGAGGATAAAGTTTAATAATGGAATTGATCGCGTTTATGGCATCGCTCGATGATCTGTCTTTAATAGCCATATTGCAAATACTGTACGCTCCCAACGCCGTATCTTTCTCTTTTCCGCTAAGCTCGTAAAAAATTGCCTTTGCCTTGTGATAATCTTTGTTCGCGAGCATTAATTGCCCCTCTATCCATGACACAAGCGGAATATTTCCAAGATATTTTTTGGCTTTTTTTATCGATTTTTCAGTCAATTTGCAATCTTTAAGCAAAATCCCCGAAAATGCTATTTGCAACTGCTCTAAACCTTTTTCGTGAGATGGTTCTCCTGAAAAAAAAATAATTTTGCGAAATAGGGCGATTATGAATCCATAAAGATAGAGAAGAACCAGAATAAACAAAACGAGCGCAGCCGTATGCATTTCAAATACACGGCCGCTAATATCAAAAGAAACATTTCCACCGATATAAATTGCGGAGACAAGCAATAATATCGAGATAACCAACTTAAAAACAGAAAGAACCATCTACTATATCAATAGAAATTACAGAATTACTGATTATTTGTTTGTTCTGCATTATTATTTTTGCTGTTGCTTTCTGTTTTTGTAGGAGCTATATATTGCACGCCATTGTTCGACACATGAATACCTCGTCGTTTGAGCTCTATATCAACAGCTTTAGTGGTATCTTTCGCAGCTTTAATCGCCGGTTGAAAAGTATTTTTCAAAAAGCCCATTACTATATCATGATAACCAGAAAAATATGAAACTATGTACACAAGAACCATTGTAAAAACAACCTTCGCAAGGAAGTCTATAATACCACCTTCATCTTTTTCATCACTCATTGATTAATCCTCCCTCTATTGATGTAATAACATAGCCAGAAATTTCTAATAATTTTCTGTGATCTATTTTTCTAACAACTTTGTTGACGTACTTTTTTACGGTTTCTATCACAGCTCCGTCATCTTCTTTTTTAGGTTCAATTTCAATATCGCCTATTGTTTCTTTAACCAACTGCAATAATTCGGTATCGTATGAAAATATTTCATTAAACGATTTCAATTCATCCTCGAAACCTTCCCCTGATTCAAGTTTATTCTTAAGAGCAACCCAAACTTTCCATTTTTTCCGACCGCTATTTATGACAACTCCATTCGTTTTATTTTCCAAAGAAGTGAGTTTCTTGTCGATTGCCTCTATTTTCTGCCCGAGATTCTTTATTTGTTCTCGCCCTCCCTGAACAAAATTCATAGTAGAAGTATTTTTTTGAGACAATTCAGGATATCTTTCATTATCGAATAAATATTCACCAATCGCGCACGCAACAATCAAAATTATCACAACACACGCAAAGCCAAATTTACATTTGTGACCGTGAATATGGCAGCAATCATTCGCGCCAATTTCCTCTTGCACAAATTTTTCAGCCTGATTAACTTCTTGAGCAACCTTGTCTTCAACAGGCTTTATCTCTTTTTGCACAAAATCTTCGGCTTTATTAATCTTTTGAGAGATTTCCTCTTTAATTTTCTCTTCTACACTCTTTTTTTTGTGAGTTTCCGCTGCCGATTTTGAAGGCGCCTTTCCTCTTCTCTTTGAAGTATCTTTTTTTTCTGCCATCTTTTCCTACCTTTCCCGCATTAATTTTCTAACAATTTTCTTAATATTTCGTTTAAAATTTTCGGATTTGCTTTTCCTTCTGTTTTTTTCATTGTCTGCCCAACGAAAAATCCGAATAATTTATCTTTTCCGCTCTTATATTCCGCAACCTTATCCGTATTTTCCGCCAAAACCTGTTTTGCAACTTCTTCTATAGCGTCAACGGATGTTATTTGCTTCAATCCTTTCTCTTCGACAATCTGAGCAGGACTCTTTCCACTATCCCACATTAATTCTAGAACTTCCTTAGCTATTTTTCCAGAGATTACATCGGTTTTTATAAGATTGACCAATTCCGCCAAATTTTCAGCAGAAATATTACTTTCCGAAATGCTTTTTCCTGACTTATTTAGGCATGAAAACAGCTCTCCAAGCATCCAATTAGCCAGCATTTTTGCAAAATCTTTGGTCGGCGACTTAACGCTGTCAAGCGCTCGCTCGTAATAGTCAGCTGTTTCGCTCTCAGCAGATATCAAAGCTGCATCATAATGAGGCAAATCAAATTCACGCTGCAAACGAGCCGTCTTAGCATCAGGAAGCTCAGGAATTGTCTTGCGAATACCCTCTATACGCTCTTCAGTTAGAACCAAAGGCGGCAAATCAGGCTCAGGAAAATACCTGTAGTCTTGGGCGTCTTCCTTTGAACGCATTACGCGCGTTTGCCCTGAAGCCGTATCAAACAAACGAGTCTCTTGGTCGACAGTGCCACCAGATTCCAAGATTCCTATTTGTCTTTCAATTTCGAAATCAATCGCAGCCGCAATAAACTTAAACGAATTGACGTTTTTTACTTCCGCTCTTGTGCCATATTCTTCACCAGGACAATGTATAGAAACGTTGACATCCGCTCGCATGCTCCCTTCTTCCATATTTCCGTCGCATGTCTTCAGATATCGCAAAATCGCCCTCAGTTTCTGTAGAAAAACCGTAACTTCTTCGGCACTGCGCATATCAGGTTTTGTCACGATCTCCATTAAAGTAATGCCGGCGCGATTTAAATCAATAAATGACTTAGTCGGACTCTGGTCATGAATACTTTTTCCAGCGTCTTGTTCTATATGGATACGTTCGAGATTTACTCTGCGAACACTTCCGTCAGCCTTTTCAATATCGATATATCCTCCGCTGATTATCGGATATTTATACTGACTTATCTGATATCCCTGAGGCAAATCCGCGTAAAAATAGTTCTTTCTATCGAACCGAGATACCAGATTAACCGTTCCGTTAAGCCCTAACCCCGTTTTTATAGCCTGATCTACGCAAAACGAGTTAAGAACCGGCAAAACTCCAGGCAAAGCCGCATCAACAAAAGAAACATTTTCGTTCGGAGCTGCACCAAATTTCGTCGACGAACTTGAAAACAGCTTAGATTCAGAAATAACCTGAGCGTGAACCTCTAATCCAATAACCGCTTCCCACTTTCCTGTCGCCGTTTCGATATATTCTTCTTCTGACATTAGTTTATCTCCTTTAAGCTAGGAAAATTCGCGTTTCTTTCTATTACTTCACCGATCTGGAACAAATGTCCCTCTTGGAATCGAGGACCAAGCAGCTGCAATCCAAGCGGACGTCCCAATTTATCCAGACAAATAGGAACAGACATTCCAGGCAATCCCGCAATATTCGCCGTCACAGTGAGTACATCGTTCAAATACATCGTAACTGGATCCGTAGGCTCCTCACCAAACGCAAAGGCGCTATGCGGTGTCGTAGGAGTCAAAATCGCATCGACCTTTTCAAAAGCCGACGCTAAATCTTGCCTTATTAATTTCTGAACCTTCAAAGCCTGCGAGTAGTACGCATCATAATAGCCTGCTGACAAAACATAAGTTCCAATAAGAATGCGGCGTTTTACTTCATCTCCGAAACCTTGTTCGCGCGTCATTTCATACATTTCGTCGAGCGATTTCGCTCCTTCCGCACGAAAACCATATCGGACGCCATCAAAACGAGCCACATTCGCAGACGCTTCTGCCGGCTGGATAATGTAATACACGGCCATGGAATATTTCGAATACGGCAGCGATATATCTACAATTTCAGCTCCTGCATCCTTGAGTATATCAATACCTTTCTGCCAAGACTGCTCAACCTCCTCTGATAGGCCTTCCATGTGAAACTCTTTTGGTATTCCGATACGCATACCGTTGATCGATTTTCCGATAAATGATTCATAATCAGGCACCGCTTCATTTACCGAAGTTGAATCTTTCTCGTCATACCCTGCGATAATTTTCAAAAACATCGCGGCGTCACGAACCGTTTTTGCCATAGGCCCCGCCTGATCAAAAGATGAAGCCAATGCAATCATGCCATAACGAGAACAACGCCCATACGTAGGCTTTATGCCGACTATTCCGCTGAACGCTGCCGGCTGTCTGATTGAACCACCCGTATCGGACCCTGTAGCAGCGACACACAAATGACCAGCAACCGCTGCCGCCGAACCTCCAGACGATCCCCCTGGAACAAGAGGCTTCTCTTTGCTCC
This sequence comes from uncultured Pseudomonadota bacterium, assembly GCA_902796155.1. GTDB lineage: Bacteria > Pseudomonadota > Alphaproteobacteria > UBA3830 > UBA3830 > BNWE01. Next base: position 23,622 of record CADBNZ010000033.1, on the reverse strand, counting down.
AAGGATTCACGACTTTGCCGAAATAACTGGTTATATTCGCCGACCCCATCGCAAATTCATCCATATTGGTTTTTCCGAGGAATACACTGCCTGCATCAAGCAATTTTTGCGTAACCGTAGATTCATATGGAGCGATAAAATTCTCGAGCATTTTCGAACCTGCCGTTGTCCTTATGCCTTTGGTCATATACAGATCTTTTAGAACAAGAGGGATTCCTTCCATCTCCCCTGCCGTTCCACTTGCGATTTTTTGATCAGATTGTTTCGCCGATTCCAAGGCTTGCTCAGGACAAACCGTAATAAAAGCATTAAGATTCTTGTACTTCTCAATACGTTCGAGAAAACATTTTGTTATCTCAACCGATGAAAATTTCTTGCTCAATAACCCGGATTTCACTTCATAAAGAGATAGAGTATGCATAAAACTCCTCGAAAAATAACTTCAATTTAAAAATAGAGAAAAATCCTCTGATACGCAAGACTTAAATTGGATGAAGTTGAATGAAATTTCCTTATACTATCAGGAATGAAAAGAAGAAATGCTGCATAAAATACTATTTGTCTTTCTTTAACATGCAATAATCCCGATTTTGAGGTGACAATAAGATTTAAATACAACTGTTACTCTTTTGAAAGCATCCCGAATAAGTTTTTGCCCTTTTTATATCTGCAGGACCTATTGTATTGCCCTTATATTAAGGGATATACGATTTTGTTGGAACAGCAAATCCTCAAAATTGGGACTATCGCAATAGTTCTTTCCATAAATTATTTTATAACTCTTCTAGTAATACGACAAACTCCATAACAAGAACAGTCATTAAAGAATATTTGTCAATCACATTAATTGTATATTTACTTGTCGCTGTGGTATGCTATGTAATTCAAAGCTTATGCCACAGGACAAGTAAAGGACATTTATATTAATGTATTCCATCTCTTTAGCTAATCCATTAGTGATTTTTTGATCAGATTATTTTGCTGATTCCAAGGCTTGTTCAGAATATAATTTAATAAAAAGCATTGAAATTTTTGAACTGGATTCTTCGGTCGCTTTGCTCCCTCAGAATGACTCATGCTTCTTGGTTCTGTCGTCATTAGGCATCAAGGAAATCTAGCCACTGTCATCCTGTGAATGTACACTTCTTTCACAAACGTCATCCTGAGGGAGCAAAGCGACCGAAGAATCCAGTTCAAAAAATCAACAATCCAGCATAGAAACGCGAAATCCCTCTTCTACCACAAACAACTACAGAATAAACTTCGATAAATCCTGGTGTGCGGCAAGGTGTCCAACCTTATCTTCCACGTACTTCGCGTCAATGGTTACCGTTTCGCCGTTTTTCTCATCTGCAGAGAAGCTGATATCCTCAAAACGTTTTTCTCTGTTGATATTAGACATATTATAAGCAAAAATATATTTTTTATAATACAAAATCGCTCAAACAACAGATACCATCTAAGTTATACAATTCGATGGATAATTTTTTTTCAAAAAACAAAAAAAATTTAACAAAAGAAGCAAACTTATGTATAATATACACATTTGGTAGATCGGAAGGCATGAATCTTGATGATGAAAATCATAGCGCAGCTATGCCTGCAGCAGTAGCTGGAAATGACATATTGTCCCGCATAGATGTAATTATGCACGATAAGCAAAGTCAGTTAGATGCCCTTCAGCAAGTTCTGCAAAGTGAAAATTTTTCAGTAGCTCATTATTTGGTTAGACATATCGATATCTTACATCTTAGTGAAGAAGAAAGAGATAAGTATGATAGAATATTTTTCAGTTTATATACTAATAACGAACAATTAAAAAAATTGCCAGATGCTATACTTAATATGCAGCAGATTCCAGGAGAAATTGCTTTGCCTCTCATTCTAAAAAAAGCAGACATTATGGACGACTATACAGCAGCTTTTGATAGATATTTTGAGATGCTGTGGGAGCATGGCCTCCGTTGTATTAATTTTTGCGCCTACAATCCGCTTCTTATTAATGGCCATAGAGAGTCTTCTATCGACAGGATTTTATCATTTATAGAAGAAATTGAAGTACCTCAAGGGAGTAATGGAGCGCGTTTAAAAAATGAGCTAATACAGGTTCTCCAATTAGAAAGAAAAGGGGGCTGGAATTAAAAATAAAATGTTAGTAAGAAAAACATTTGTTATAAAAAATAACTCCTAAAGTGAAAAGGAAGAATAATGTCGAGTAATCAGCTTATATCTATTAGAAAGATTACTCGACCTTTATGACTTAGCAACGGAAAGGTCGAAACAGCTGTATATAAGAAAATCATGTGAATTTTTGTTCAATAAGTTGTAAGTAAGGTTTCGTTCCAATAAAATTACGAATTCCCATCACAAGCAGCTACAGAATAAACTTCGATAAATCCTGGCGCGCAGCAAGGTGCCCGACCTTATCTTCCACGTACTTCGCGTCAATAGTTACCGTTTCGCCGTTTTTTTCATCTGCAGAGAAGCTAATATCCTCAAGAAATTTTTCGATTATCGTATGAAGACGGCGGGCTCCTATGTTTTCTATTTGCTGATTGACCAGGGCAGCCATTTCCGCGATTTTTCTTATTCCGTCTTCTGAAAAATTTATATTAACGCCCAAAATCATCTTCCGACAGATTTTTCAACTCAACTCGAATCGGCAAACGCCCCTGCAATTCCGGCAGCAAATCCGATGGCTTGGATATATGAAAAGCTCCTGACGCGATAAACAAAATATAGTCCGTTTTTACGGTTCCGTATTTAGTTGTTATGGAACATCCTTCTATCAGAGGCAGCAAATCGCGCTGAACGCCTTCTCGACTTACATCTGATCCCGACATATTTCGCGCGCAAATTTTGTCTATCTCGTCTACAAACACGATTCCATTCTGCTCAACTGAAAAAATTGCTTCTCGCACAATTTTATCTCTATCGATCAATTTTTCGCTTTCTTCTTGATACAGCAAACGACGTGCTTCCGAGATAGTTACGCTGCGTTTTTTGGTTTTTGATATTCCCAATGCGCTGTTCATTACTTCTGTAAGATTCATGACGCCAATCTGCCCGCCCGGAATATCAAACTGCGGATATGTTACATTATCTGCGATATCAATTTCGATTTCTCTATCTTCCAATTGACCAGCATTGAGCATATTGCGAAATTTATCTCGAGTTTCAGTACTGGCGTTTTCACCAACCAAAGCATCCAAAATTATATTCTCGGCTTTTATGCGCGCTTGCTCTTTAAAATTCTGTCTGTGACGCTCTTTTGTTTCAGAAACCGCAATTTCGACTAAATCACGAATAATCTGCTCCACATCTCGACCGACATACCCGACTTCAGTAAATTTTGTGGCCTCAACTCTTATAAACGGAGCATCAGCCAAACGCGCCAATCTTCTCGCGATTTCCGTTTTTCCCACGCCTGTAGGTCCCATCATGAGAATATTTTTTGGCAGAATCTCGTCTTTCAACAGAGCAGGCACTTGTTGACGCCTCCACCGATTGCGTAAAGCTATAGCAACGGCTTTTTTCGCTTCCGTATGCCCGATTATAAAACGGTCTAATTCTGACACAATTTGCTTTGGAGTTAATGAAGACATTTTCTTGCTCCTCTCTTTTTGAACTACTTTATTTAAATCCTTAATCCGTTGTTATTTGTTTCAAAACGACATTATGGTTTGTATAAATACACAAATCCCCTGCAATTTGCATAGCTTTTCTTGCGATTTGCTCCGCCGTCATATCCGCCTGATCTATAAGGGCATGAGCAGCAGCGAGAGCGAAATTTCCTCCTGATCCTATCCCGATTATTCCATCTTGAGGTTCAAGAACATCGCCCATTCCCGTAAGAACCAGCGACGTTTTTTTGTCAACCACTGCAATCATGGCTTCTAACTTACGAAGATATTTATCAGTACGCCAATCTTTCGCCAGTTCTACGCAAGCTCGTTGTAATTGTTCCGGATATTGCTCCAACTTGGCTTCCAAACGCTCGAATAACGCAAACGCATCGGCGGTCGCTCCAGCAAATCCCACAAGAACTTTTTCAGAAGACAGAAAACGCACTTTTTGCGCATTGGATTTTACAACGGAATTTCCCATTGTCACCTGCCCATCTCCAGCCATAACAACTTGATTACCTTTGCGAACAGAAAGAATTGTCGTTCCCATCCATGGTGTCATAAAAAATCCTCTCAAAAAATAATTAAGGACATTATAAACGTTTTTGCAGCTTTCAAAAGATCGGAAAGTTTGTTTTGCGCTTGAATTTTGTCGTAAACTATATGAGACTGTTTAAGGTATTTTTTGTTTTTTATTTAGTAGAGGAGGAATATCAATGAAAACATTAACAGGCGCGCTGGAAAAAGTCTTGGCGGATACGTATGCGCTATTTTTGAAAACCCAAAATTACCATTGGAACATCGAAGGATGTTGTTTTAAAGAAAATCATGAGTTGCTTGAAAAAGAATATGATGATTTGTTCGAGGCTATTGACGTTTGCGCTGAGCTCATCAGAGGTCTTGGAGAGAAAGTCGATGGAACTTTCGCGACATTTTCCAAAAACTGCACCATAAAAGATGGAAAGAAGGATCTGAACGCAGATAAAATGCTCGAAGATTTGGCCAATGACCATGCGGTTGCAATCGAAAAGACGTTGAGAGAAGCACTTGAAGCTGCAAGAAAAGCAGATGATGAAGTTGTCGCAGGATTTATTACTGAACGCATGACGTTTCACAGAAAACATGCATGGTTACTGAAAAGCTGTCGCCATTGTAAGTAAATAATCCCAGTTGTTTGCATAATTTTGGTAATCTCCGAAAAACTTTTTTGGTCTTTCGGAGATTTTTTTCTTTTCATTCTAACTCTGTTATCTATTATGACTATAATATCGTGCAGCTTGTTGTTTTTTCCGCAATATGTGGTTTATTTTACGGATATGCATTTTATAAAACGAACAACGTTCTAAGCAGTATGCTAGTGCATTTTTCATTAAATTTTTGCCATTTCATTTTTTTCACATACCTGCATTTTATGAGATAGAATAATATTGCTCCCATCTCTTACTTAATCTCAATTCTTTTCATTAAAACAAGTATGCACGGAAGAGAGAGAAGAGGCGTAATAATGAAAAACAAATGCCATCCTAATTGGTCAGCCAAGAATCCTGACGAAAACCGGAAAATCATTCCACCGAGTTCGTGTATCGCCCAAAGCAAAGCATATTGCGATCCGTTTTTGCATTCTTCATAAAGAAAGGAGATCAATGCAGCGGCCACAGCTCCGCCGGAAATACCTTCCAAAAAAATTACAGCACATAAAACATCGATACTATTTCCAACATGATTTAGTAATAGATATGAAAATAAAAATATCATATGTGTCGCACTCAAAATTATCATTGCTTTTAGTGTTCCGTATTTTTTTATTATGAAACCCGCAAGAAATCCCCCCACAACAACCGCAGCTGAGCCAAAAAATTGCACGATATTTGCTATATCTATTTTTGAAAAACCTATTTCAAGGCAGAACACTCGCGACATTTTTTGAATTGTGAAATCGGTAGCTCTGTAAAACAGCAAAATCAGTATCGTATAAATGCCGTTTTTTGTGTAAAAGATTTTTTTTATTTCTTCTGACATTTTTTTCATCGGAGCTGAAAGTGTATGTACATTTCTTTTATTAGCTTCGTGAATTTCATATGCAATTTTCGGCTCTTTCATGAAAAAGATAAAAATCATGCAACAAAATATCAGCAAAGTTGAGTATTCGTACGCAGTTTTCCATCCCCAAAAATGCGCACAGTACAATGTGAATACTTTTGTAGCTATTGTTCCAATCCTATGCCCGAAACTGATTGTCCCTGCAGTATATCCGAATTGTTCTTGCGTGATATCGGATATTTGATAAGGATAAAGCGCAATATTTTGAATGCCGTCAGCCAAAGCAACCATCGACGCAAATAACATAAGCAAGCCGATATTTTGTTTCGGACCGATTTGTGCCATACAAAAAATGCTGATGATCAGAGAAATCTGGCCAAAAATTACCCAACTACGCCGTTTTCCCATTAATTTCGATAAATAAGGAATTTCGCCTTCATCGATTATAGGAGCGAAAAATAATTTTAAAGCAAAAGGCAAATGAAAGAGTGAAAACAAACCGATTGTTGTGTTAGATACTCCGCATTCTTTCAGCCAATAATCGAGAAGAACAATCGTTAATGGAAAAGAAACGCCGTATGAAAATCCTATAATGCATTTTTTTAAAAACATTATTGCAGGCATGCGAACTTTCACTTTAAAAAGCAAAAAACAAAAAATAAGCACCGGTATTATAAAACATCGATGCCAACATTAAAAATTAATAAGGAAGAAATATGATTAATTCTTTTCGAACTATTTAATTTTCGCTTCTTTAAATAAGACATGCTTTCTTGCGACCGGGTCATATTTTCTCATTTCCATTTTTTCCGGCTGCTTTCTCGGATTTCTTTTTTTTACGTAGAAAAAACCCGTATCAGCGGTGCTTAGCATTTTTACAGTCATGGTGGCGGACTTAGCCATATCAAAACTCCATTTTCATGAAAAGTGTCTCGATTGTAGCATGTTATTTGAAAAAATCAATTAATCTGTAAATACATTCCGAAAATAGCTTTAATTGCGCGCGAAATAGAGTCTTAATTGTACAAAAGTAATCCTATGTGATAGTATAAGCGGTTGGATTTCAGAAGAAAAAAAAGATGCAGAAGGCTTTGTTTATTTATTATGCAGATATTATAAAAAATTTCGTTCCGGGATATAAAGATTTTGTGTCCGTAGACCCTCCGAAAGAAGAGAGTTTCGGTGATTTTTCCACGAATATAGCTATGGTTTTGGCCAAGAAAGTTGGGAAGAAACCCGTGGAATTTGCGGCGGAAATTGTCGAGAAGATGAAAGCAAACGCCGATTTTATCGATATTTCTATTAAAGGACCGGGATTTATAAATTGGAGGGTACCTAATGCGCTTTTAAAGAAGCAAGTGCAGGATATTCTTGATAAAGATTACGGAAAAATCGATCTCGGAAAAGGAACGAAAATAAATATTGAGTATGTTTCTGCCAATCCTACGGGGCTTCTTCATGCTGGTCATGCGCGAGGAGCGATTTCCGGAGATGTTCTTGCGAATTTGTTATCATTTGTCGGATATGATGTAATGAAAGAGTACTATATTAATGATGCAGGAAAGCAAATCGAGATTTTAGCGAAGTCACTTCATCACAGATATATGGAATTATTCGGCAAAGCGAACGGCGAACTTCCGGACTGGGCATATCCTGGGGATTATCTGATTGATACAGCCAAAAAACTTGCAGAAAAACACAGTGATTCGTTTGTAAATAAGAAAGACGAATCAGAATGGTTGGAATTTTTCAAAGAATTTGCTATTGCCGATATGATGGCCATGATAAAAACCGATCTTGATGCTTTGGGAATTCACCATGATGTATTTTCGTCAGAAAAAAAATTGGTGTCGGACGGAGCAGTTGAACAGGCTGTAGATTTTCTTGAGAAAAAAGGATTAATTTACCGAGGTGTTTTGGATATTCCGAAAGGAAAAGAGCCAGACGATTGGGAACCTCGCGAGCAATTGTTGTTCAGGTCTACGGCGTTTGGCGATGAAGTAGATCGTCCGTTGCAAAAATCCGATGGGTCATGGACATACTTTGCTTCCGATATCGCGTATCATAAAAATAAAATCGATCGAGGATTCGATGAAATGATAGATTTTTGGGGAGCAGATCACGGCGGATATGTAAAGCGTATGCAAGCGGCTGTTTCCGCAATTTCTAATAACGAAAAGAGGCTTGACGTAAAAATAAGTCAGATTGTGCGCTTTATGGACAACGGCCGCGAAGTAAGAATGTCGAAACGCAGCGGTACTTTTATAACTGCAAGAGATGTCATAGACAGTGTCGGCAAAGATGTCATTCGTTTTATTATGCTTACACGCCGTGATGATGCTCCTCTTGATTTCGACTTTAAAAAAGTTGTGGAACAAAGCCGAGATAATCCTGTGTTTTATGTTCAATATGCATATGCGAGGACTCATTCGGTGTTTAGGCAATTTATGCAAACATTCACCGATAAAAATTTGCAGGACGCCATTGCCAATTCCGATTTAGATTTATTAGAAGACGAAGATATGGTTATGGTAAAAACCCTTTGCGATTATCCTCGGCAAATAGTTATGGCAGCACGCAACAAAGAACCTCACAGAATAGCGTTTTATCTGTCTGATGTTGCTGCTAAATTCCATTCATTATGGAATCAAGGCAAAGAAAATACGTTGCTTCGCTTTATTGTTGCAGATGACTATAATAAGACTTGCGCGAAAATGACTTTGCTGCGAGCTGTGCAAAATGTTATTGAGTCGGCATTTGCTATAATAGGCGTTACACCTGTGAAGGAATTGTGATAATGTGCCCTTTTTTGGATGATGAAGATTTTGAAGAGTGTGAAGAAATAATAGACGTAGCTGAAAAGGAAGTTCAGCAGAAAACGGCTTTTTTTAGAGAAGATAAAAAATTTTTTATTATAGGTGGCGTAGCTTCTGTTATTGCGTTTTGTTCAGTCGCTTATTTTTTATATTCAAATTCTAAGCCTATAGATTTGGAAGATCTTCCGATAATTCAAGCTGATCCTACGCCGATAAAAGTTAAACCGCAAAATAATACTCAGATTAGTCATCAAGATAAGATAGTTTACGACAACATTTCGGGAGATAAACGCAAGAAAGAGGAAGAACATGTAATCGCGCAACCAGAGGAAGTCCTTTCCATAAGCGAAATGGATTCTGACGGCGTTTTGTCGGAGGAAGAAAAGCAGAAAATAATAAATGCGTTTGATGAACTTGCTCCTGAAAAGGAATATAAAATCAATTATGTGAAAAATGGCGCGAAAGAAAATAATAATCGTCGAGTCGTTGAATCTGAAAATGTGAAAATAGTCAAAGAAGAATCTTTGCCGCCAATAAACAGAGTAGGCCCAAAGGATGATAGTGCGACGAATAATGGAAAAAATAAGAAGCATAAAACGAAATTAGCGGATTTGGTCGAGCAAAAATTACCTTCCGCCAGCTCGAAAACGGGAACAGTTATGGTGCAAATTGCCTCTCTGCCGACAAAAAACGGAGCGGAAGTAGAATACAAACGAATCGCAAATAAAAATAAGTTCATCAAAAATTACGGAAAGAAAATTTACAAAGTAGATTTGGGACGCGCGAAGGGAAGCACATATAGAATACAAGTCGGTCCGTTTAAAAATAATGCGGAAGCGCAAAAAGTGGTATCCGCTTTAAAAAACAACGGATGTTTCGCTTATATATCGAAGTAGAATGGTGTTATGTCACGCCATATTCCAAGATTTTATTTAAAAGAAGAAGATGCCAGAGTCGCTAAAGATGAATTTGTAAAAATCGCTAAAACACAAATGCACCATGCTGCTAATGTTCTCCGTTTAGGAGTTGGCGACACTGTGAAAATTTTCAATAAAAAAATCGGAGAATGGGAATGTGCAATTCATGACGTAAAAAAATGTCTTTTGAAATGCGCTAACCAAAAAATTCCTTCATGTAATGAAGCACAAACAGAAATAATCGCGGCTTTTTCTTTAATAAATCCCGCGAGAATGTCGATTTTGTTAGAAAAAATCACGGAAATTGGTGTTACAGAAATAATTCCGATTATTTCGCAATACACGCAGCAGAGAAAATTCAATAAAGAGAAGGCGGAACAAATATTAATCGGAGCAAGCGAACAATCAGGACGATTGGACGTTCCAAAATTGCATGAAGCTCAAGTTTTAGAAGATTTTTTGAATAAATATAGTTACGAATGTAAGCTAATTGTTGCCGACGAAAATCTTAAAACAGATAAAAACAGCGTCTTGAGCATACAACATTCGCATAAATACGCATTTCTTGTCGGACCGGAAGGCGGTTTTTCCGATGTTGAGAGATCCCTTTTCAAGAAATACGATTTTGTCGAAAGCATATCGATGGGAAAAAATATCTTAAGAAGCGAAACAGCAGCTATCGTGCTTGCGTCCGCATGCGCTTTGGCTTGATGTGACGCATGCGGCTTTGCTGTTTGGGTACCACAGCCTTCGTTTTCGGCCGTAATTTTTGCGGTATTACATCGGTGTTACTAGAACTTCAAATTCATAATCTGGTAAATTAGGATAGTTTGGCCTGTCCAATGAAGTAGGGTGTTTTTGGTTATTTGATACTTCATATTCATCGATTATATTCCTGTTTATATATGTAAGTTCCAATGCCCGTGGCGCCTTATTTTCGAGATTTTTTGCAGAAAACATATGTTCACAAAGATTATTTCCATGTACATGTACCAGCAAAAAATTCTTATTTAGGTCATGCAAGAGTTTTTCGGTTTTCTCTATATCATCGTCATCAAAGAAATGTATTTCCAGCACTATTCCGGTTATGTTATTGCTATGTTTCAAAATATCGTCAAATACATCAAATTCTGCTCCTTCAATATCCATTTTTAGAAATACTTTTTTGTTTTCTAAGTTATGCCTTTTTATATGTTCTGAATATGAAGAGAATTTTCCGGATGATTTTTGATCTTCATACAAGTATTTATCGTTTCCGATACATTCGCTGAAAAAATGACACTTTTCGGAGCCTGTTTCTATATTTTCAACACCTCCATCAAAGCAAAAAGATTCTTTTCCATACTTTTGAGAAAATGTGCTCTCGAAACAGATATCATTTCCTATTCCATATCCGAACATTACATCAGATTTTTCAAGAAGGATTTTAGGAATAACATATCCACCGTCGTGTGAACTTCCCCATCGCACCATTTCAAGTGGCTCGTGATTTTTCTTGGCTTCGTAGACAACGAGAAATGACACTATTTTTGCGAACTGCACATCTCTTTTATAGTTTCGATACAAAAGAAACACGCTTACAAAAAGCAAGAAACATATAGCTAAACGCAAAAATACTTTATTTCTATTCATTTAATATTCCAAACGTTTATTTCTTTATGTAATTTTCCTTAATTTTGTAAGAATCTTCAATAAATTTTTTATTTAATTGCTAATATATTCTGGAAGGCACATTCCGAGTAAATGTGAAACCTTGGTCGTGTAAACAATTTTCACATGTCTAAATTTCCGAAATTACCTTCTATTGTATTAAAAGGAATACCCCAATCATCGTGACTTGAAAGAACTAAATGCGGAATTTTCCTTAATAAATCCCGCAAGAATGTCGATTTTGTAAAAAGAATATCGTTGGGAAAAAATATCTTAAGAAGCGAAACAGTGACTATCGTACTTGCGTCAAAGCGCACTTTGGCATGAGACATTAGTTTAATGCATTATTTTATTCGCAATAGCTTTTCCGTTTTCTTAACCATTTCTCATTAAAATTACCCCGTATAAACAGAGGATCCGCTATGTTCAATTCATTCCAGAATACTTCGCGTAAAAGTTGTGCGGGGGGGTATTTACTCTCTTACACAGGGCATTGCAGCTTTGTAAGTCTCACAAAGGCGGCATATTAATTGAGTTCACTTTCAGTATTCCCGTTTGTATTTTTCTTCTTTTTTTTGTAAATGATCACTACCGCTTCTACGAATTAAAAAGCAAAATAAGGACTTCAACATACCTCGCTGCAAGTATGATTCAGCATGTTACAAATAAAAGAACAGATAAACAGTTAACAATGAGCGATTTAGCTAGAATAACATATGCTAGCTGTCTCAATTTATTTCATACGAACTCTATGTTTTATCCAAATCCTCTAGGACTATATCTTTTGACCAGATACCATTATGTAAAAAGAATCAATCAAAATAGCTATCAACTTCACAAATGTTATTGCGCTACTACTGGTCCTTCTATAAAAAAAAATTGATAAAAATTTTGGCGCACTACAAACCGTAACGGCTGCTGATGTTGAGGCGATACATCCTGACTTAATTTGTAGTAATGATGGCGAGGAGCGTGTATACATTTGCAGTGTATACAAAAAAGCATATGATTCAATTAAGAGTAAATTGGGATTTCTTTTACTTGAACCAAAAACAGAAAATAATTCCGGAGCGCATGGAGTTTGCTTCCAATATGGTATAGTTATTACACCTAAGCCAGGATTATTTCCTGTAACAGAATGAATTTGTTGTATAATTTATTGAAATATCGATATTACTGTTAGAACTGGATCCTTCGGTCACTACGTTCCTCAGGATGACGTGAGGAGGGTATATTTTGCCGATAGTGATGTGAGAAGAAAGGTACGCATTTGGCAAGGATAATGAGGAAGCCCATCTCTCTAAGAGACGTTGTATAGGTATTTTTTCTTGAAGTATAAACATGACAGCTGCACTAGCTGTCATTCTGAACGTAGTGAAGAATCCAGAGTTGTAGTGATATTTTAGTTGTCTTGATGTTTTTTTAACTGAATCCTTCAGTCATCGCGCTCCCTCAGGATGACGTGAGGAGGGTGCACGAAACATCATTGTATGTTGTATTTGCTATAAAGGACATTGAAAATAAAGCAAAATGTAGAATTTTCATAAAAAAGCTTGACTTTATTCAAAATATTTGATATAATTTTATTAAAAATAAAAACGAAATAGACTTTTATTATGATAAAGATACGAAGAAGTACGCCTATAACAGCATGCAAGAAACTTGATGGAAATGACATATATCCATTAATAAATTTTTCGTGGATTATGGTTGCTTTTGCCTTCGTGTTTGTTTTCCTTTTGTCTGAAGTGTCTGCCGATCCGAGGATTTACCGCTCAAAATATACTTTATCATTGAAAGGAGTTCATTTTTTCAACGGAAGAATCAGAATCTTTCGAAGATTTATACGATACCAGGAGCAGAAGAAGTACAAGAGCCAACGACCCAGAGGAAGAAATGCCAAATCTGAGAGAGGCATACGAAAAATTCGATGATTACCACCAAACTTGGGATAAAAAAGAGAATCTAGTTTGTGCGAAGATATTTAACTGTTTGAAGCCTCTATTGGAGAGCAGCAAGGAAAGATTGCCGATAAATCCGCAAAGAGGTAGAGTAGGTAAAAGTAGCAAATTTACATCCGAGTCGGAGGAGTATTACTCATTGCTACGAGATCGGCGTTTTCAGTCGGAAATTTCTGCGGTTATAGAACTCGCTAAGGAAGAAAAATCGCAAGAAAACGATAAGCAGGCGTTTTCAAATAACGAGCAACGGCAATCAAAAAGAGTTACAAAAAACGACCCGTGAGCTTTTGGAAAAATATGAATCTCTTAGACAAAGCATGCGTCAAAAGTATCCGAGGATCGTTTGCAACCGATTGCTCTCAGTCGAGGATTTTTAAAATCTTCCGCAGCTTTATATTTATAAATCCGATTGACTTTCCCTTCAAAACAGTGTAAAAGAGCGCCGAAAGGAGATTTTTCGATGAAGGTAGTTAATTCTTTGAAAACTATCCGATCCAGACACAAAAACTGTCGTCTCGTAAAGAGAAAAGGCAGAGTCTATATAATCAACAAGACGGATCCGAAATTTAAAGCCCGCCAAGGTTAGATTTTCGGATTATTTTTTGTGCAATTGGTTTGGTAATTTATTTTTTAGTTAGTAACAGCAGAGAGTTTTTAGAAAATATTTTGAATTATCTCTGTAAGAAAGTGTAAGTATGACAGAAGAAAACAGCAAACAAAGTTTTGCGGAATTATTTGAGCAGGCATGTAAAGCGTCTGCATGGGAAGGTAAAGTAGTGAAAGGAACGGTCGTTAGCATTGACGACAATTTTATTACAGTTGATGTCGGCCTGAAATCGGAGGGACGTATAGCTACAAGCGAATTTACTGGCAGTGGAAAAGCTCTTGAGATAAAGGCCGGTGATAAAATAGATGTGTTTATCGACAGATATGAAGACAAAAGCGGCAAAATTGTTCTAAGTCGCGAAAAAGCTCTCAGAGAAGCCGCTTGGGAAGATTTTGAGAAGTGCTTCAAAGAAGGCACAAGTGTTATGGGAACCATGTTTAACCGCGTCAAGGGCGGATTTATGGTTGATTTGGGCGGAGCTACTGCATTTTTACCAGGAAGCCAAGTCGATGTTCGCCCGGTGAAAGATGTAACGCCACTTATGGGAGTTGCCCAGCCGTTTTTAATTCTGAAAATGGACAGAGCTCGCGACAATATAGTCGTTTCTCGTAAAGGTATCTTAGAAGGCGCTAATGCCGAGGAGAGAGAGAAAGTCATCGCAAGCTTGCAAGAAGGTCAGGTAATCGAAGGCGTAGTCAAGAATATAACAACTTACGGTGCCTTCGTTGATATCGGTGGCGTAGATGGCCTGCTGCACAACGCAGATATAGCTTGGAAGAGAATTAATCATCCATCTGAAGTCGTATCGGTCGGACAAAAAGTTCAAGTAAAGGTTATTAAGTTCAATAAAGAAACGAAGCGCATATCTCTTGGTATGAAGCAATTGACGCGCGATCCTTGGGAAGGTGTTGATGCGGAATTTACGGTTGGCGCTCGTGTAAGCGGAAAGGTAACAAACGTAACCGATTACGGAATCTTTGTTGAAGTCAAAGAAGGCGTTGAAGGTTTGGTTTATGTATCCGAAGTCAGCTGGAAAAAGAACATTTCTCCTTCAAAAATGGCCAATCCTGGCGATGTAATTGATGTTGTTGTACTCGACGTTGATGTAGCCAAGAGACGTATGGGGCTTGGAATTAAGCAACTTCAAGACAATCCTTGGGAGAAAATCAAAAAAGACTTCCCAATTGGACATGTGTTTGAGGGAACTATTACTAACGTAACAGAATTCGGTATTTTCGTTAGTATGTGTGACGATATCGATGGTATGGTACATCTCAATGATATTTCTTGGAAAAAAACCAAGGAAGAAGATCTTGCGAAGTTCCAAAAGGGCGACAAAATTACTGTTAAAGTGCTTGAATTCGAGCCTGATAGAGGAAGAGTCTCTCTTGGTATTAAGCAGCTTACGGAATGTCCATACGGAAATGCCGATCTTGAATTGAAACGTGGTATGGTCGTTACTTGCGTTATTTCTGAGATCAAAGGCAATGACGGTATTGAAGTGATTCTGTCGAACGGCGCCCTCGGATTTATCAAGAATGCGGATCTTGCAAAGGATAAGCAAGATCGCAGAACCGATAGATTCGCAGTTGGCGAAAAAGTCGACGCAAAAGTAACGAGTATTGATAAAAATACCAGAAAAGTTTCGTTGTCTATCAAATCTCTCGAAATTGAGAAAGAAAAGAAGGCAATGGAAGAGTTTGGTTCCTCAGATAGCGGAGCCAGCTTGGGCGATATCCTTGGTCTTGCGATCGGAAAGAAGCAGGATAAGGAATAAGCCTATTTATTTTTCATATTATTACCTCCTTATGCGCTCTCATAAAAAATTGGGAGCGCATTTTTTTTGCTGTTTTCAGTAAATATTAATGTGTTTCAATTATGATTTTCATATATAATCAACCCCGCAAGCTTTTGGATAAGATAATTGAAGGTTTATTGAAAAATGAATTTTGTTCGGTTATTTGCTACAGTAAGTATGTGTGTTTTGTTTTGCGGAACAGTTTCCGTTCAGGAAGCAGAAGCAAAAGGTTCTCAGCAATCAGCAGGCCAGAGCAGCAGCAAAACTGTCAGCCCATACAAAAAATTTGTATTAGATTTTTCAAATGAAGTGCTCAATGTAAGAAATTCAAAACTCCCTCCGGCAGAAGCAAAAGCCCGTTTTGTTGATATCGCGAATCGTTGCGTGGCTATAGAAAGCATTTCAAAATTCCTTTTGGCTGCAAATTACAGAAAACTTTCAGATGAAAACAAAAAGAAAGTGCAAATATGCGTACGAAATTTGATGGCAACAAGATTGCTTGCTGAATTACCTCACGGAGAGTCTATTACTAAAACTATTACCGAGGAAAAAGAGCTTCCTAATAAACACTGGATGATTACTGTTAAATATTTTGTAGATGGTAAAAAATACGAAGTTGTTTTTTCGATATTTGATAGAAAACATGGGCCGCAAATTTTCGATGTCATAATAAACGGAGTCAGTGCAAGTAAAATTCAGCGCGCGGATATCGATGGCAATATTGCAGAAATAGGCTTTAACAAGTTCTTGGAGAGATTCTTTAAGACTTACGCCGATTAATTAAATTACGTATTTTTTTAGGAAGGGATTCTTCCCTCTATTTCTTTTTACAAAAATGCGCTTTTGTATGTTATACTCGCGCGTCTATTAGAAGAAATCTGTATTTTTCTTATTTTTATTTTTTTAGGGCTTTTTACGAAATATGATAGAAAAACTATACAACTGGATGATGCAACAAGCTGCCAGCAAAAATGCCGTGCGTGTGTTGATTTTCGTGTCTTTTATAGAGAGTTCATTTTTTCCGCTTCCTCCTGATCCGGTTTTAGCTATAGTTGTGGCGAAAAATAGGCATAAAGCTATGTATTACGCTGCAATTTGCGCTATTGCATCAGTTCTTGGCGGATTTTTAGGCTACTATATCGGATATGCTTTTTTCGAATTAATCGGCTCGAAAATATTGGTCTTCTACGGGCAAATGGATAAATTCGAAAGCGTTGTAACAACCTTAAACGAATGGGCGTTTTGGATTATTTGCGCAAAAGGTCTAACACCGATTCCTTATAAAATAGTCACCATAGCATGCGGCTTTGCAAAAATCGACTTATTGACTTTCGGAATAGCATCTTTAATAACCAGAAGTGCGAGATTTATGCTCCTTTCGTTCGTGTGCAAAAAGTTCGGCGAGCAATTTCTTAATTTTATAGAAAAGCATAAAACAGCTACTTTGGTTCTGATAGTTCTTACTGTTATTATCGGATTTTTGCTTGTAAAATTATTCATATGAAAATAACTTTCGATGAATTTGATGCGATTCTTTATCGCAAGTCGGGAAAATATCCGTATGTTAGTGAGCAGGACGATGGTTTTTGCGACTTATTTGCGGATTTTACGGGCTTAAAGGCTTCTGCGGGCTCTGCTGTACTGTCACCGACGCGCTGTGCCGTTTTTGTGGACGGTCGATATAAACTGGCGGCGAAACTTTTTTTGGATTTATCGAGGTTTGAGATACACGACAATGATATATCAACAATCTCTCGATGGATTAAAGATAATATTGAGGTCGGCAAAACAATTGCTTATGATTCGCGTTTTTTCAGCGAAAATTCCATCAATAAAATCAAAAAAGCTCTTACGGAATATAAATTTAAATCCATAAATTTAGAACAGCTATTGAATTCGCAGCCGAAAAAGAGGAAGCTCGAAATTCATCGAGTAAAAAGGACCTTTCCTGACAGTAAATTTGCGGAAATTTACGATATTATTGCAAAAAATGGCTTAGACGCATATTTGTTGTGCGATCCATGCAGTATTTCTTGGTTGCTGAATATTCGTGATTTCGATTCGCAGTTTTCTAACGTTGTTTTTGGCTATTTATTGATTCGCAAAAATTACGATTCGGCGCTTTATTTGGACGATTTATACAGCGAGATTGTGAATCCATCGGAATGTGTAGTTCAAATAAAATCAGAGAAAGATTTAGTCGGCGATCTCGCGGAATTTTCGCGTATAGGAGCAGATGAATTTGAAACGCCATCGCATTTGTACCGCAATAATTTCGTGCACGTGAGTAATCCGTGTATTTTGCAAAAAGCCATCAAGAATGAAGTCGAGATCTCCGATATAAAAGAAGCTGCAAAAGCCGATTCCGCTGCAATCATCAAGCTGCTGTACTGGCTTTATAATTCCGAAGGCACTAATTCTATAAGCGAAATACAGGTCGCTGAAAAACTTATAGAGTTTCGAAAGCAAAACAACACTTACGTTTGCGAAAGTTTCCCATGCATATCAGCTGCGGACGAGCACTCGGCGATAATTCATTATTCTCCTACGACAGATAGCAATTCTGTCATCCAAAATATACTTTTGATCGATACCGGCGGACAATATAAATACGGAACAACTGATATAACACGCACAATTTGTTTGCATAAACCAACAGCTGAGCAAAAGTTGTTCTACACCTTGGTTTTAAAGGGGCATATTGCTATTGCAAATGCAAAATTTCCGGAAGGAACCAGTTTTGCTCAGCTTGAACCGTTTGCACGGCAGTTTTTGTGGCGGCACTCAGCAGATTATCCGCATTCTACGAGCCATGGGATCGGCTATATGTCGTGTGTGCATGAAAACCTCGCGCCGTCAGCAAATGGACGAGGAGCGCCACTTCATTCCGGGATGGTTATTTCAAATGAACCGGGATATTACAGAGACGGTTATTTCGGGATTCGTTTAGAAAATATGATGCTCGTAAAAGATAATCTTGACGGATATCTTTCATTTGAAACGCTTTCGCTTGTTCCGTTCGATGTGCGTCTTGTCGACAGACATATGCTAACGGAAACAGAAAATACATGGCTACACAAATACCACGATACTATTTGCACAAAACTTGCCAAGTTCCTTCCCAAGGACATTATGGAATGGGTACGTTCATTTTGCTTTGCATGAAGAAGGCATACTGATTTTCAGATTGCAAAGAAGCGTTGTTTCTTATATCATCTCCCACTGTAATGTGATATTAAGGTGAATTTTATGGAGCATATTAAGGTTATTTTGTTGCAAAGAGTCGCGAAGCTCGGTCACATCGGTGATGTTGTTAAAGTAAAACCGGGATTTGCAAGAAACTATTTGCTGCCTAAAAAAATAGCGCTAAGAGCGAATGAAGAAAATATGAAATACTTCGAAGAACGCAAAGTTCAGATCGAAGCAGCCAATGCTGAATCACGTGCAGAAGCTCAGAAAATCGCTGATAAAGTGAAGGTTTTCTCTATAACTTTGATTCGTCAGGCAAGCGAGAAAGGGCAATTGTATGGTTCTGTTACAGCTCGCGACATTGCGATGGCTATCAAGGCGCAGGATGTCAATGTTGCTCCGGGTCAAGTTAATTTGAATGTACCAATTAAAATGCTTGGCGTTTACGATCTTTCGGTTGATCTTCATCCTGAAGTTTCTGTACCTGTAAAATTGAGCGTAGCTAAGTCAGAAGAGGAAGCTCAGCAGCAGTTTACAACAGCCGAAACTGCAGTCGCTTAGGCTTTTATAGATATGGGCGATGGTAGCAGTGTACAAGCTAAAATATCGTCCACAGTGTTGTGTGAGAGCGTATGAAACAAGTACTTACTCCTGAGGATATAAATGGTTTGGAAGAAAAGCTGTTGAAGGCTTCTCCGGCACCTTGGCGAGTGATAGAAGACAAATCAGTCGATACAGCGTGGGTGTCTCCTGATATAGAAGGGAACCCTATCGCTCTCATAGACTATAATTCGGCCGCGCAGAATAAAGCCGATGCGCATTTTATTGCTGCTTCACGTAATTACATGGGCGTTTTGATTAGTGAAGTTAAGGTTTTGCGCAAAAGGATTCTCGATTTAATCCAATCGAATAATACAGAGCTTCAAAAACGACTTGATCTACAAGAAGAACTGAACGAATTAAAGAAAGTATTACAGCAGGATTCTGATGGGAATAAGTAGTTTTCTATTTGGTGACCCTTTAAAAACGGAAAGTATGGAATCCGAGCGTCTTACTAAGGTTAAAGCTCTTGCCGTTTTTTCATCTGATGCCGTTTCATCAGTTACGTATGCTACAGAAGAAATTTTGCTTGCGTTAGGCGCAATTCTTGCAGCCTCGTATGCTATGCCCGTCGCAGGTGTTATTACTGCACTGATTTTTGTCGTATCAATATCGTATTGGCAGACAATTGGCGCATATTCAAATGGAGGAGGAGCTTTTTCGGTTGCTCATGAAAATCTTGGAAAATTTTTTGGGCTAATTGCAGCAGCGGCATTGCTCATAGACTACACTTTGACTGTCGCCGTGAGTCTTTCAGCAGGAGCGCAGGCAATAATATCCGCTTTCCCGAATTTGGGTGGGCATTCAGTATTTTTATGCATTTCTGCTCTGATTTTTCTCACAATATGCAATCTCAGAGGCACTCAACAGTCAGCTTCGATTCTGTCTTCATTAACATACGTCTTTATAATCCTCATGTTTATGCTGATAATAGGCGGAATTTTTTCTTCGGCCCCACCTCCCGTGGAATTACCACCACTTCCAGCAGATGTAGAGGCAATAATGGGCTTGCTTTTGCTTAGAAGTTTCGCTTCAGGATGTTCTGCTCTTACCGGTATAGAGACGATCGCAAGCGGCGTTACGGTATTTAAGCGCCCACAAGAAAGAAATGCTCAAATAACTTTGCTTATTATGGCGAGCATACTGGGTTTTCTTTTCATCGGAATAACTTTTGTTGCTCACAAATTTCATATCTGCTTTTCTCCAAATGAAACAGCTATTTCGCAGCTTGCACACCAAGTTTTCGGCGATGGTTTTCTTTATTATGCGACACAACTTATGACAGCATGCATATTGATGCTGGCTGCCAACTCCGCTTTTACAGGATTTCCGAGACTTGCGAGCATTTTAGCGCAGGAAAAGTTCATCCCGACACGATTCGCAAACCTTGGCGATCGTTTGGCTTTCTCAAACGGAATAATTATGCTTGCTGTCGTTGCGACGTTGCTGATTTGGACTTTCGGAGGCGATTGTCACTCTTTGATTCCGCTATATTCCTTGGGGGTTTTTATATCATTTACCCTATCCCAAGCGGGAATGGTTAAACGTTTCGTGAAATTACGAGAAGAAAATTGGCTGATAAAAGCATTTATAAGCACGGTTGGGGCAATCACGACTTCAATAACGCTCATGATAATTATAGAAAGCAAATTTGTTAATGGAGCATGGATTGTCGTACTTTTAATTCCGCTTTTATTTTGGGGATTCAGAAAAGTAAAGCACAGATATGGCGAAACGAATACAGAGCTAGATCTCAAAAGGGGCGGTTTAGGCACATTATTGAGACCTCAAGCAGAATTAATGCCAAAAGTCGTGGTGCCTGTGTCTCGAATCCACAAAGGAACGTTGGCGGCGCTGCGTTTTGCTATGTCTTTATCGGACGATGTTTCCGCAGCGGTCGTAAACGTAGACCAGCAAGAAGTCGATCGACTTAAACTCGCGTGGCGTTCGATGAATTTTTCTATCCCTTTGACTATACTGTGCTCACCATATCGATCTGTTGTTACTCCATTTTTGGATTTTCTCAGCGAACAAGACAATCGCGCCCCTGAAAAAGGCAAGGCAATCGTCGTAATGACCAGCTTTGTCCCGGGAAAATTTTGGCAGAACGTCCTACACAACCAAACAGCCGCTATAATAAAAACAGCCCTGCTTTACAGAAACCGCATAAGCGAACAAACCCGCGTCATAGTGGAAATTCCATATCAGATGAAGATGTAGAGAAAAATCTATACGAGATGATAAATGGCAAGTTCCTAGACAAAAATCCTTGAAGGCTCAATTAAAAGTTACACCGATAGCTGAAAGACTTATAAGTGGCTGATTTTAAATGCCTAAACCACTATCAAGCTTTGCATCAGGCAAATGAATTTGCTCGAGAAAAATCTCACATTAATGTAATAGAATCTTTCTGGAGTTATGCAAAAAGAACGTTCGCTAAGTTGCAATGAATTGAGCGATGAAAAGTTCCTATTGCATTTTTAACAGATTTTATAAAGATTTAATCACAGAAAAAAAAGAGACTAGTCTAAACTCCATTTTTTATAGGCTCTCCGTTTATGCTTTATTCGACTATACTCTTTAATAAAACTGAAATTTAAAACATCACCCGCATTTGTTTTCAGGACAGCCATCTTTATGCGCGAAATAAGAAAGGTCTTTTACGGTATATTTTTTATTATCTAAAGCTGCCAATTCAGTATTTGTTTTTCCATCAGCATTCTTTGAATATGATTTTATTTTATAAGTTATATGTCCCGCTTTTGTTGTTTCTTTCGCAAATGAATGACTATTCTTTGGTGAATAGCTTTTTATAGTGTAATCACGATAATTATCATTTTTTGCATAATACTTTGAGCCATATTTGCTTTTTTGTACTAAGATAAGAATTAGTACGCATATTACAAGTATCTATATTTTTCACAGTAAATATTTGTTTATTGCATTTCGCTTTGTTTCTATGCTTCCATTGCTTACTATTTGTACTGCTTCGCTTTCCTGCCAGCATATTTTTGTTTGAATTCTTTTCTGTTTTTTTATCTTCAGCATTATGATTTTTGTGATTCCCGTTATGCCCATTCTTTTGCTGTATCTGAGAAAACCTTTGATTAACATTTTTCTTTAATGTATTAAGTTCATTGATCGCCTTTTCAATCCTTTGATTTACTTCTCGATTATCCGCAAGAGCTATAGCTTCGTTATTCCTACTCTGTCCATTGTTATTCTGATAATTACCGCCATTATTATATTGATCTCCGTCACCGTTATATTGGCCATTGTTCCATTGTTGTTGAGATTGATAAGATGATTCATTCCCGTTTTGTTGATAGCCGTTACTACCGTCACCATATTGGGCATAGTTATTATTACCGTAACCTCCATTATTATATGGACCGTTGTTATTGTTGTAGAACTGCCCTCCCCTCTGGTTCAACTGCAAAATATTATCCACGATAGATCTTACTTGCGAACGCATATTTCCGCCATTACCCATCATGCCGCCATTCATCATCATGCCGTTGTTGCCGTTATTGCTGGGGTATCCACCGCCATTATTGTAGGAATCATTACCACCGTATGAGTTGCCTTCTTCTTCGCCATCCATAGCCGTAATAGTTCCTTTAGAAATGCTGCAAGCAAATCCACAAACAAAAAGTAGAAATAAAAAGCGACTCATACTATACTTCATAATACCAGTTATTATGACACAAAAGTGCTACTATTTGGTTAACGTTATGCTTTTTTAGAAAAATCGAAATGACTTTTTTGGAAAAAATGACAGATGAGGAGCTTTTACACATAAAAAAACTGGGTTATTTCCTTGGTTCTTTCGATCCTCTGCATCTCGGTCACATTGAAGTTATACAAATTATTTTAGATCAAAAACTTTGTGACGCAGTATTCGTTTATTGTGTACAAGGTGAAAGTTCATGGAAGCAGCGTTCCGATTTTTTTCAAAGAACGAAATTCTGCGAATCTGCGCTTGGTGATACAAATAATGTAATTCTATCGTATTTACCGCCGCAAAAAGTTCAACAAAAACTAACGATTCAAGAAGAAAGCAAAGTAAAAAGCAAATTTTCTCGTTATATAACAGGAATAATAGGAGCGGATATTGCCTGTAATTTAGAATGTAAAAACGAAAATCCGTCGACAGAAGAACTCCGTCAAGCTCGCAAAAATGATTTTATGCAAGGAATTTTTTTAGATGTGAATTTCAATGACAGTATCGCATGTTCAATAATGTTACCGGCAGATGATTTCATTGTGGCGTTGAGAAAAAACTACGAAATAGAAGATATTCCAATCATAGTTTGTAAAAGAAAAGTGAGAGCAATAATAGATACGAAAGAATATCGCCACTTATCTTCATCTGAAATAAATAAAAAGATGCTTAACCAACTTAAATAAATTATAAT
>CADBNZ010000032.1 GCA_902796155.1 uncultured Pseudomonadota bacterium | reverse complement strand
TCCCATATTTCAATGAGAAGGAATTTGGGGAGTTTCTGAAAAATTTTGATAGCTTTAAAGGAAACCCACTTACGAAATTAGCCTTGAAACTTTTAATACTTACTTTTTTAAGAAGTGAATCAATACGGTTAGCACGTTGGGAAGAATTCGACTTTGAAAAAAACGAATGGCGTATTCCTGCAGAACGCATGAAGATGAAAGAACAACACATTGTGCCACTATCGAAACAATCTTTAGCAGTACTTGAAGAAATAAAAAAACGGTCCTTCAAAGAGAATGAATCGGAATTATTGTTTCCCAGTGCAATAAGATCTGAGAAACCAATAAGTGACAATACGTTGTCCAAGGCATTAAGAAATCAAGGCTATCAAGGAAGAGCAACACCGCATGGAATGAGAGCGACAGCATCAACGATATTAAACGAAAACGGCTTTAAGCCTGATGTTATTGAAAGACAGTTAGCGCATTGCGAACGAAATAAAGTGCGAGCAAGCTACAATCATGCGCAATATTTGCAAGAACGCAGGGAAATGATGAATTGGTGGGGCGATTTTGTTGAAAAATTAGAAGGAAAATAATAGCTATGCGTGGAGACGAATTTAATCGCAGGAAAGAAGGAGAACAACATGTTGAACTCTTATGCCCTTTAAATGAGTACAAACTGAAGTACATTGAGCAATTCAGAAAAGAACATCCGAACACGAGCACGGAATGGTTTAATCATCGATTTAATGAAAAAATATCTTTAGATGAAATTGTTGAATTATTAGACGGTATTCCGAATTTGGAAGAACACGTTACTGTATTAAGCGAAGGTTGCATTACGTATTATCCGATCGGAAAAGATCCTATACAAAGTTTTAGAAATGCTATTTTAGAGCAAGTGCCTTGTGAATCATCTGAAAAAGGACCGCTGTTTCTGAAAAAAGATGTAATCGAATGGATGCAAAAGAAAGCCACAACGGATCAGATATTTATATTCAGATTAAATAGTGATTTTGTTGAGGATTATATGCAATTGCATTCAACAAAGATTTTAGAAAATGAAAAGATAAGCAAAGAAGACTTTTTCAAATTATTAGCTAAAGAAATTTTGGAAGATATAGCATTCATAAATCTTGAAGAAATGTGGAATATGCCTTTTGTTATTCGCGGTTGTCTCAATTTTTGCGGATTTGAGCTGAACAAAAATAAAAACACATACGATAAAGACGGAAGGCTAATTCCCAGACTTTCACGCGACACGTTGAGAGGGTATTTAAAAGACTTGAATATTCCCGCGGTAAAGCAAGGAAATCTTTCTCAAACATATAAGGCTAACGTAGAAAAATGGTTAGTTTGGCTGAAGAAAGAGCGTTTTAATTCAGACAAATATAGAATTCATAAATCGCGATTAGAGAAGCTCATCAAACAGGGAGTTTTTAATTAACGCCTATTCAAGAATTGGTAAAAACACCGAAAAAATGCGGAAACGCGTCCGCAATTAAGAATTTTTAACCTCAAAAATGAACATCGAAATTGCGGAAAAGCAAAAATAATTACTGATAAGTTTTCCGAAAATTGCTCGAACTTCATCATTAATTTAAATATTTCTTCGTAGATGCGCAGAAGTTTGTGCATTGTTTTAATTAACTGTGGAGAAAGACTATGTCAGATTTAAGAGAGCAAAAATTTTTAAGACTGCCGCAAATTTTGCAGTTGATTCCAATAGGGAAGTCAACTTTATAGGAAAAAGTGAAGAGAGGCGAGTTCCCGAAGCAAATAAGACTCGGGCCGAAAATTTCTGTTTGGAAAGCATCCGATGTACAAGCATATATAAATAATCATTGTAACGGCATATCAAATGATAACGAGGTATGTCATGGTTAGTTTTCAGGAGATAAAGCAAAAATACAAACAATGTTCGATTGAGATTCTAAAAAGGCTTGTAGGAAACGGGAAAATAGAGGGTGGCGATTATGTCGCCCTCAATCCAAAGCGTAATGACAATAGATTAGGTTCATTCAGGATTGATGTTCAAACTGGGCGTTTTCATGATTTTGCGACAGGAGACAGAGGCGGAAGCATTCTTGACCTTGCGTCCTTTGTTTATGACTGCGATTTATTAACAGCAGTGCAAAAACTTCAGCAACTTTTTCATTTCTTAGCCAGTACATCTGTTGCCGCAGACATAATACCAGCTAAGAAGAAGGAACTCGATGCCGTTTACATTTGGAACAAATCAGCCAAAGCGCAGCATCAATATTTGAACAAGAAGAAGGTAACAATTGGTAACGCGAGAGTCAATCTTTATAAGGGAAACGCACAGCTTGTTATTCCGCTAACCGATTTTTGCCCAACGAGCGAAGAAAATCTACGGATTAAAGGGCTTCAGTTTGTGGATGAAGACGGTAGGAAAAGCTTTCCTTTACCATTTAAAGGATTGTTTCATGTCGCATCCGATTACGGAGTTTCAAAGGAAATCACTGTAATATGCGAAGGATATGCAACAGCTCGATCTATCGCAAAATCAGCAGATTTTTACGTTATAGCGGCAATGTTTGCATGTAATTTGAAATCTGTTGCCGAAAAAATTTCAAAACAATTTCCAAACTCAAAAATAGTCATTGCAGCAGACAACGACGAAACAGGAAGGAAAGCCGCTGAAGATGCGAAACAAGTAATGAGCTCAATTGAAATAATTTACCCAACGCATGAATGCAATGATTTTAATGATTTGTATGTAGCTTATGGAACAGAGGCAGTAAAGGCCTGCCTTAAGGAGGTGAACCATGGCTAAAAGTGATGATGAGTCGCAGTTTAAAGTGACAGATGACGGCGTTTTTTGTGATGACATCGAAATTTCTGAGTACATAAAAATCGTTGGGCTGGTAAAAACT
>CADBNZ010000031.1 GCA_902796155.1 uncultured Pseudomonadota bacterium | reverse complement strand
GCCGCAACGCAGACAAATGCGGAAACGCAAGCGGAAGCCCTTCAACTGGATCCTTCGCTCCGCTCAGGAGGACAGAACTAAATATGCATCGGAACCTCTCAGAAACAGTCTGTATCCTCCGGATGAAACCTCCCCTCCTACTCCCGTCATCCTGAGGGCGTAACGCTACCGAAGGATCCAGTACAAAAAATCGTCCAAATTCTTTCTTAAATTTTCTCGGTAGCACAGAAAAAATCGAGCGGACGCAGTGGCAACAGCGCTTCCATACCATTGACCTTTGAAATTTGGAAACAACAGCATGAACAATCGCTGCCACCGACTTGCTCAGAGACATCAGCATGCCAAAAATCATCGACAGATGACGGATCACCGCCTTCTGAAGCTTCTTGATTGACTTTTTTGATTTGCAGTATCGCTGGGTTTCGCGAAACTTCCTGTAGTTACTTGCGCAATCTACAGCATTTGAGCAATGAGAAGAGCAATTCCCCCCCCCGTCAGCTTTTTTTGACTTATCGGCACCGGTTACAGCACCGACTCTCTCTTTCGAATCGAACACCCGATTTCTCCTTGTGCTACTCTTAACAGATCTAGCAAATCTTTACTAATTTTTCGTTAATGAATCTATAAAAATAAAAAATATATAAAGAAGTTGAACCTCCCAAAAGGGAAAGGACAATTCCTTCCCCTCCCGAGTCTCTCAATTAACCGTTGTTTACAAAAAGCTCTGTTATCATGATTCCGATTCCAGCTAAGGCGCAGATTATAAGCGCCCATTTTTTCAGCTCATGTATATAGGGTCTGTCTATTTTCGCTTTAAAAAACAGATAAATAGGGAGCAATATCGCGATTATTACCAAAATTGCTCCGGCAAATCCCAAAACACGTATGAAGGCATTTGGGACTATGGCAGCAACAACATAGGCGGGGGCTACAGTGATCAAAGCCGCAAGTAGTTTTCGAAAACAGTTTGCTGTAACGTGATTTTTTAATGACAATTGCAATGATTCACTTAATCCAAGGCCAACTCCTATAATTGATGTGCAGATCGCAAAAATTGTCACCCACCATATAAGGATTTTGAAGTTTTGCAGTCCGGAAATGCTTGCAAGCTCATTTACTAAGTCTCCTACATCAATTTTTCCCGCTACCATTTGCATAAAAAAGTCAGGATTTAGTCGAAAAACTACGCTTAAAGAACTGCTTGTCCAAAACATGTACACGACTATTGGAATTAAGCTGCCGAAAAAGAATATGCGTCTCTGAATTTTTGCATCTTTTTCGCAATAATCACGCAAAGTATGGAAGATGACTTGATATCCAAACGAACAAAATATGACAGTAATCACTGATGCTGCGTTATTAGCTGATGGGTTTACGATCCATGGCATATTTGATAGATCTACGAAGGTGGATATCACTCCAATCAAAGCTAAGAAAATGAAAGCAAAGATGATGAAGGCTATGTTATTTAAAGTCGATATTGTTTTCATCGGAAATAATAAGACAAGAACAGTAATAGCTGCCAAGCAGGTTTCTACTATGATGTTGGAAATGCTGCATTGAAAATACACTTCGATAAGTTTTTGAATTATCGAGGCGCCTCCATATATGTAAACGGAGAGAAGTGCATAGGACAGTAATTTGACGCTTATTTCGCCGATCGCTGCGGCTGTATTTCCGGAAAAAACTTTCCCCAATGCGCCGAGTGATAGTCCTCGATCCAAGTGAAGATTCAATTCGACGCTTACAAGCGATGTGTAATAGGTTAATAACCATACGAGAACCATGATCGCAAGACTTGGTATAATTCCCAGCTTTGCTAAAACCATTGGAAGAGCTATCGTGCCGCCTCCTATGCAGGTTCCAGCAACTAATAAAATAGATGTAATTTGTTTTCGCATTTTTCTTTTCCACAAAAAATCTCAAATCTTAAAAAGACGCATTAATTAATATAGTCATTGATTATTATATAAACAAAATAGAAACCAGCCTCTATAAGCTGGTAAATCGAACAGCAAACGAAAAAAAGAAAGATAAATATGTCGAGCGATTTGCAATATTCACTTCTTTATATCCTTCTTTAATGTCATATACATATTATATATAGGGAATTATGAAATTTTTTGCAACTTATTTTTTAAAATAATACATTCTCTGAATGAACTCTCACTTGATTTTATTGTTATCTTTTGTAAATTATTGAACAATAAAAAAACATACACGTTTTTTAACCAATTAATTGACATAAAAAACAATATTCGATATAGTGCGCTTGTTAAGTTATTGTCAATAGATCATCCAAAAGGAAAAATTTTATGCGAAAGAATATACTAGATAAGAAAATCTATTTGGTTTTCCTCGTTTTCATTACTATGTTGCTTCAGGGAAGTTGTGTGTATTCCATGGAAGCACATACAGGAGCCTTGGAAACAACTTCAAGCGATTATCAAAGGATAATAGTAATGGCTACAGATGATGTATATGCAAGGTACACAGCTGCGAGCATAGTATCAATAAAAGGCTCTACTCCGGATAGTAAAAGCATAATTGTTTTATATAATAATTTATCAAATACAAATATCGAACAATTTGAAAAATTAGTGGATCCTAACACAAAAATAGTTGTACAACGAATTGATGCCGATATTTTAGAACAGGCTCAAGAATTTTCAACAGATTGGAACATATTAGTCCAAGTAAGAATTTTTTATCAGGAGATTTTTAACAGATTAAACCGAAATGCCGATTTTCTTGCAAAAGTCGGAGTGAACCATATTAGATATTTTATTCACTTGGATTCTGATACGTTAATTTTGCGTAATCTTTTTAGCATTTTTGATTACGTTTCACAGCCATTCTGCTTCGCTTCAGCTAATCTACAGTTCGTTTCTTTATTTCGGCTGGAGGAATATAAAAGAGACGTAAATGCATATGGTCCTAGTGGTGGCGTTGTTGTTTGGGACCTTGATGAAATAAATCGTCAGAGCAAAAATCTACTTTCCGTTGCTCAAGAGATTAAAGCATATAGATGTCTTTACAATAATACTCATACACACAGAATGCTTAAAATGTTATGTAATGCTGAATTACGTCCAGCGATTATAGAAAGAATAAAACAACTTATTGAAGAAACAAATATAGAAAACAAGGAGGGTTTTATTAAAGGAGAAATTGCAAAAGAACCTGCACAAGCAAATGAATTTTTCATGCATTTATCAGAAATACACCAAAAATTGCAAGAGACTGAACCGAAAACAACGCTTGAAGAGTTCCTTAATTATCTTATAGATATTACTTCAGATGAGGAAAAACGAGCTCGAATTATTGATGAAATAAATACAGAAAAAGGTAATAATCATAATCCGACAGAAGAGGTGGTAATTAGTAAATTCGCTCCTCGTGTATATGTGCCGGAAAGATACAATTTTATTGTAAAGAACCTTTTTCCGGAAACCGATGCCACTTCTCTAAAAGATTTTAAAAGTTGGAATATGGTTGATAACCGAATAAATTCATACACAACGCTTTTAAGGGAACATTTGTCGCGAATACCTGACATTAAAAGAGAAATAGTAGACGAGTTTAATAATATAGTTGTAATGCATTTTGATGTTTGCCATAAACCTTGGAGCCTAAAATTTGAAGAACTTGCAAAAGTCAATCCGGTATTAAACAATATTATTTTTATATATCGTCTTTTCGAATACGGAATTTCGAAACCAGATAGCTCTGCGGAAATAAGCAAAATAGCTTTGGTTATTTTAAAAATGATATCTCCTGAAGAAGAACTGGGAAAAGTTATGCCTGGAAATGGAATATAAAGAACAAAAATACATTTATAGAAAACTAGACATAGTATTGTTAAATATACTATCATTTATAAACAGGGTTTTTAGTTGCTAGATCGCGAAGGTGAATCATGGATGGCATTGCATTTGCGTTATTGTTCGCGTTATTGTTTTCTGTGGTAGTTTTTCGTAAAAAAATCAAGATTTATGCATCAAAACCGGAAGAAAGACAGCGCCATAGTAGTGCAGTTGCAGCTGTATCTGAAGGCAGTGATGTATCCCTTCCTGTCATAACAAATTTTACTGACATAGATGAGTGTTTGGAATCTTCTGAAGACTGCGATGTAACGTATAAAACAAAATCGCCGTATACGAGTGCATCTTCAATAAAAAAAGTCGAATATGCGCTGGCTTCGAATGACGAGAAAAACTCTCCGAAGTACAATCCAACAGTATTACAAGATATTTATCCTACAGATCCTGCATAAAAAATAATTTGTGCTTCATTATTTTATCTAAGTATCTCTTCAGGATATGCGAAAAGTATCATTTCATTAAAATCACCCGAATTGAATTGTTGTAATTTAAATTCGAATACATAGTTCTTTAAATTCTTTTCCAGAAGCGGTTTTATCTCAAATAATTCATGGCTGTTATGATAAATGCCCAACGATAAAACAGGACGTTGTTCAATTATCGTCTTCATAGCGCCTTTTATAACATGCAAACCATATCCCTCGACATCCATTTTTATTAATCCGACCTTAAATTTATGCTTTTTATATTCTTCATCGATGGTGGTCATTTGAATTGCATAATCATTCCCGCTTCTCAATTTATTTGCGGAATCCGCGTTATTTTTTCCGCTACTTATATTCATAGTACAAACTCGCTCTCCTAGAGCTTCAGGGATTAATTTATAACCTGACTTTATGTTATTTAATTGCATAACTTTTTGAAATTTCTCCAAATTTTGTTTTGAGAATTCATAACAGTAGATAGTTCCTTTGGTGTAATTTCGCAAGATGAGCAAAGAATCGCCAACAAAAGCTCCACAATCTAAAATATCCTTATCTTTTACGTATTCTTGTACTTTTTTATTAGCAAATCTTAAGCCATGGTGAAAATAAAAAATTTCAGGAGCATGCCTTTCTCCATCTGTGTTATATTTGCTCTCCACCTCAGCCATTTCAGCTAACCATTGCTTCTCATGTTTATACTGATATTCCGGAAAAGATATTGAATGTTCTTCGAAACGAAGTTTGGAAAGAAAATTACGATATACTAGAGCATTAAGGACGTAATTCAACACTTCATTAGATTCCGCATCAAGACCTTTTCGGAGGGAATTTAGCTTTTTCTC
>CADBNZ010000030.1 GCA_902796155.1 uncultured Pseudomonadota bacterium | reverse complement strand
GCCGCAACGCAGACAAATGCGGAAACGCAAGCGGAAGCCCTTCAACTGGATCCTTCGCTCCGCTCAGGAGGACAGAACTAAATATGCTCCGCCATCTCCAAAAAACTTTACGTATCCTTTGAACGACACCGCCGATCCCATTTTGTCGACAAAGCCGATAAAGAAAAACATAACCATTTTTCTCGTCAAGATTTTTTCGTTTTTGGGCATACAAGTCCCCTTTAGGATTGATCATTTGTTAATAGAAAAAATATTTTTCAGAAACTGCCAAAACAAAACACATAAAATAAAGATGTATGGATTAATTTTTGGTGCCTCAGGAGGGAATCGAACCCCCACGTCCTTGCGAACAACAGATTTTGAGTCTGTCGCGTCTACCAGTTCCGCCACTGAGGCATTGTGGAGTCTAATAAGTACATCATTTTTGAAGCAGAATCAATCCCTATGGGAAATTTTTAATCCGCTATCCAGACTATCATTATTTGTTCCACTAGATATTTAAAAAAAATGGGTGTATACAATAGAAAATAGAAAGATGTATTCAATATCGGAGTAATAATGAGAGCAAAAGTATCAAAAAACGACATATTGCCAGCTATAATGCGCACTGTAAGCATAGCCGACAGAAAATCCATTGTCCCAATATTGTCGCACGTTTTGTTGGAATTTAACGAAGCCGGCTTGTGCATAAAAGCAACCGATCTTGATCACTCTATTATAGAAAAAATACCCGCAGAAGTTGATACTTTCGGAACGGCAGCAGTTCCGGCAAGTACGCTTAACGACATCGTCAGAAAGGCGTCGGGAGATGCTGTCCTGGAGTTTTCTCTGATGGATAAAGGAAACAAGCTGCAAATTATTTCGGGAAGATCGAAATTTGAACTTTCGACATTGGATCCGAAAGATTTTCCTGAAGTCGCCCCGATAAATAACGGCTTTAATATAAAGGTTAAATCGGAAGACTTGAATAAATTAATTACTCGCACGAAATTTTCTATGTCTCCTGAGGAAAATCGCCACAATTTGAATGGCATATATTTTCATAAAGAAGACGCGAAATTGAAGGCGGCATCAACTGATGGTCACAGGCTGTCTACTACATATATAAACATCGATATAAAAGAAAATGTGCAGGGAATTATTATTTCGAAGAAGACAGTATTTGAAATAAAGAAGCTTCTTGATACGTTTAGCGAAGATGTTGCTATATCGTTTTCAGCAAATCAGGTGCAATTTGTATTTGGAAATGTGACATTTATTTCGAAATTAGTCGATGGAACATTCCCAGAGTATAAGCGGGTCATTCCTGAAGCAACAAATGACTTTTTCAGAGTCAATAGACAGGCATTTTGCGAAATCCTCGATCGTATAGCTGTTATATCGGAAGAAAAAATCCGTTCTGTAAAGCTTGAGCTCAGCAAAGATACGCTGCTATGCTACGCAGTCAATAGCAGAGTCGGCAGTGGAAAAGATGAAATAGATGTAACTTACTCGGGGGATGGCTGGTCATCTGGATTCAATGCGAATTATCTTTTGGATGTAGCGACGAACTTGCAAGGAGAGTATTTAAAAATCTTCATTAAGGAGTCTCTATCGCCAATTTTGATAATCGACGAATCTGAGCCTGAATCTATGTTCGTTGTAATGCCAATGCGGATTTGATTTGCTTGGATGCGACTGTAAAAAAACTGGTCTGTAGAAATTTCCGATCATATAGGACGTTATCTTTAAATTTTACGTCTGGTTTTGTCGTGTTCTATGGTGAAAATGGCGCCGGAAAAACGAATATTTTAGAGGCGCTGTCTCTGTTTTCATCAAATAGAGGCCTAAGAAAAGCGCCTATAGCTGACCTGGGAACAATCGGAACCCCTCCCCTATCCTGGAATCTCGAACTTACGCTTGAACATAGCGACTATAGGACGCTTCTTGCAACAAATGCCCAAAACGGACGACGAGCAGCGAAAATTGATGACGCACCGATGCCATCACTGACGAAATTTGAAGAGATGCTGTGGCTAATTTGGGTTGTTCCAAGCATGGATAACATTTTTATATCATCACAATCGGATATGAGAAGTTTTTTCGATCACCTTGTAAGCGGATACGATTTTCTGCACAAAATGAATTTAAAGGATCTCAATAACCTCCAAAAAGAAAGATTGCACGTCATTTTCTACAGAAAAGATGAAGCCTGGCTAAAAATTCTGGAAGAAAAAATCGCAGAAAAAAATATGTTGATAACAAAGGCACGTTTGGAATTTATAGAATTATTGCACGAGACATTTAACCAATATCCATCTGATTTTTTGCGGCCAACGGTCGGAATTTCCGGTACAATAGAAGATATTTACCAAACTCAAAGCGAAGAAAACGCTATTTTGGAAATTGCTGACCGTCTAAAAGCCTGTCGTTACGAAGATTCCGAAAGACAAACCACAACAATAAGTACGCAAAAAAGCAATTGGCTGGTAAAGCATAGACAAACTCAATTAAACGCGGAAAATTGTTCAACAGGCGAACAAAAGGCCTTTCTCATTTCTCTTATTCTTGCGGTTGTCAGAATATACAAAACCAGACGCAATGGAACTCCTGTACTTTTGCTGGACGACCTTATGATGCATCTTGATAAAAATAGAAGAAAAAGCCTAATAAATGAACTCAAAGATTTAAATGTTCAAAGTTTTTTTACGGGAACTGATCTTTCTTTATTTTCAGAAGTTTCGGATATTGCACAAATATATCATGTAAAAAACTCAATTTGTTCGATGGAATAATGCCATAAAAACTCTCTATTATTGGTATTATGCATAAATTTGTGATATATTCTTGCGCGTAAGATAGTGTAATGTATTTGTAGAATATGTTAGATATAAAATGGATTAGAG
The DNA here is from genome assembly GCA_902796155.1 of uncultured Pseudomonadota bacterium. Taxonomy (GTDB): domain Bacteria; phylum Pseudomonadota; class Alphaproteobacteria; order UBA3830; family UBA3830; genus BNWE01. The sequence continues at coordinate 27,870 of CADBNZ010000030.1, read as the reverse complement.
AGTTCCCTGAAGCGCTTGACGAAGCTCTGAAAAGTCGAAATATAGCGCCTGTTTCAGATAAAATTATAGAAGTAGATACACAAAGGCGCGATGCTGTATCAAAATTGCAACAATTACAGTCCAGACGGAATGAGTTAGCTGCTCTTATCGGACGCGCCAAGCAAAACGGCGAGAATACATCTATATACGAGAACGAAGCGTCTCAAATAAAGCAAGATATCGTTGATTTAGAGCAGAATGCAGAGAAATTTTCAGAACGACTTAACGATATTTTAGCAAGAATTCCAAATATTCCTCTTGCGGATGTTCCTGTTGGGAAAGACGAGACCGCGAATAAATGCCTCAGAGTCGTTGGAGAACCCCCGAAATTTGATTTTTCGCCGAAAGCCCACTACGAAATAGGCGAAGCTTTGGGAATGATGGATTTTCAGAACGCTGCAAAGCTATCAGGCAGCAGATTTGTTGTTCTAAGAGGCATGCTCGCAAAAATGGAACGAGCACTCAAAGCATTTATGCTAGATAACCATACTAAGAATTTCGGATATGAAGAAATCGTCCCGCCTCTTTTGGTAAATGAAGAATGTATGTTCGGAACAGGGCAATTACCGAAATTCGCCGAAGGTTCCTTCACAACAACAGACGAACGCTGGCTCATTCCTACAGCCGAAGTTCCTCTTACGAATTTAGTACGAGATACAATCATAAGCGCAGATAAACTTCCTATAAGAATGACCGCATACTCTGCCTGTTTTCGTTCAGAAGCAGGAGCTGCGGGAAGAGATACAAGAGGTATGATCCGTAATCATCAGTTCAGCAAAGTTGAACTCGTGAGTGTCGTTCATCCAAACGATGGAGAATCAGAGCTTGAAAGAATGACTTCTGTTGCAGAAGGAATTTTGAAATCTCTCGGACTCGCTTATCGTGTAATGCTGCTTTCTACAGGAGATATGGGCTTCAGCTCACGAAAAACATATGACCTTGAGGTCTGGATTCCAAGCGAAAACACATATCGCGAAATATCCAGCTGTTCTTTGTGCGGTGATTTTCAAGCGCGTCGCATGGGAGCTCGTTACAAAGATAAAGATGGGAAAAAAGGTTTTGTATACACATTAAACGGATCAGGGCTTGCTATTGGTCGAACCATTGTAGCAATATTAGAAAATTATCAACTTCCAAACGGTAATGTAGTCATTCCTGAGGCTTTAGTACCTTATATGGGAGGAATAAAGGAGATTAGAAAAGATGGCTAACAGTAAGTCGTTATCTGAATTGAGAATCCTTATTACAAACGATGATGGAATTAATTCAAACGGCATTAAGGCATTAGAAAGAATAGCAAATTCTATTACGCCGGATGTTTGGGTTGTTGCTCCATCGGCGAGTCACAGCGGAAAAGGCTTTTCCGTCACTTTTGATAGTGTTTTGCGCATAAACCAACTGTCGCCAAGAAAATTTTCAATATCAGGAACTCCAGCGGATTCTGTTTTTCTTGGTGTAGGAGAGATTTTAAAGGATAAAAAACCCGATCTGATATTGTCCGGCATAAATCACGGGGCAAATATGGCAGATTTTATAGGAATATCAGGGACAATCGGCGCTATTTTCGCAGGAGCCTCTCAGGGAATAAAGTCGATTGCCATAAGTCAGGACTGTCAGAAAGAGAGCGAACTATGCAAATTTCAATTAGCAGATCATTTCCTGCCGAAAATTATAAAAAAACTCATGTCCTTTGAATGGCCTGATAAAGTTTGCATGAATGTTAATTTTCCAAACTCTCAAATCGGAGATATAGCAGGCGTAAAAGTTGCCACGCAAGGAAAAATAGCGATTAATTGGGATATACACAAAAAATTTGATCCTGTAGATGAGCCTTACTATTGGTTACATGCGGCTCATAAGAATATCAGCAAAAATGAAAAAGCCGATATTACACTTATTGAGAGCAAAAAATACATCACCGTTTCTGCCCTGCATTGTCGACAGGAATATTTCGGATGTTTTGATAAACTTGAGGAGCTTTTTTCTTCTAATGTCTAGAATTTTAGCAAAGATATCATTTGTTTCACTTGCTTGTCTTCTGTTTTTCGGATGTGAACGGAATGGGCCCTCTCCTGTTGATATGAGAATAGATGATGCCGCAGCAAGCGGTACGCACGTAGTTACAAACAACGAAACATTATACGATATCGCATACAGATATAACGTCGATCCGATAAATCTCGCTAAAATAAACGGTTTACAACCGCCTTACGTTATTAGAAATGGTCAAGTACTGCAATTACCGAGCGGAGATTCTCAAACTGGTATCGTAGTTACGGAAAGCGGAACAACAGCAAGTACCGCAACAGGAGGTTATGTCGCAATAGATGAAACTGTGAATAATTCCGAAGAAAGCGATATTCTGCCATACATGGAAGAACAAGAGAAAGGCAAAAAGAAAAAAGACGAATCAGACGACGACTTTGACTCGATGATTCTCGCCGAATCTGATAGCTCAAAAGGTGCAGAAGCATCCAAAAAAGCCGCTAAATCTGCAAGTAGCGCCAAGGCTCTGGCAACACCTAAGGTAACCGCTACGGCAGTCGGAACACCTGTATCGAACAGCAGCAAAACATCATCAGCAAAAGGCGAAAAAGGTTCTGTTGCGCTTTCTTCAAAAGAAAAAGACAAAAAAAGTGCAAAAATGAGAATGCCTGTACAAGGTAAAATTATATCGCATTTCGGAGATGTAAATGAGGGAATCTCCAACGATGGCATCAATGTAAGAGCGAAAAAAGGCACAAATGTTTCAGCAGCAGCCGATGGTACTGTAATATATGTAGGGAACAAATTAGACGAAGAATATGGAAATGTTGTTATAATCCAACATGATAATGGTCTAATAACCTCTTATGCGCATCTTGATAAAACCAACGTTAAAAAAGATACTCATGTACACGCAGGAGATAAAATAGGAACCGTTGGAAATACCGGAGATGTAAAGGAACCTCAGTTGTATTTCGAGGTTATGAAGGATAAAAAGCCGGTAAATCCTTCAAAGTATTTGAAAAAATAGGTGTTTTAGTTTTATTATCTGAATAGTTGATAGGAGAAAATCAAATGGCAAACGCAACCACTACAGGAACTTCAACGGCAGTAGCTCCAATGACAACGGGAACATGCCCTTCGACTGCTGGTATTGGTGGAGTTTTTGGTTCAATCGCTCCTTTACTTTTGATGCTTGTTGCATTTTACTTTTTATTAATGCGACCACAGCAGAAAAGAGACGCAAAACGCCGTGAAATGATCAATGCTGTTAAACGTGGCGACAAAGTCGTTCTAACAAGCGGGATTATCGGAACAATACACAAAATAGTAAACGACAGAGAAATTTCTTTGGAGATATCAGAAGAAGTACGCATAAGAGTTTTGAAAAGCTCAATTTCCGATATATTGGACAAAAGTGCTGATATTGGAAAAGATGAAGCGGAAATAGAAGGAAAAGAAGCTGCTCTGCAAAAGAAAGCAGCAAAAACTGTCGTTAAAAAAGGTCGTAACGAGAAGAAAAAGTAATATTTTCATTTTTTATGTATGTTTGTGATTGAGAAGGAGATATATAAATGGATTTTCCGAAGTGGAAGGAAGCTCTAATAGCGTGTGTTTGTGTCTTTGGTATATTATTTTTTCTTCCAAACATTCTGCCGCAATCTACATTGAGTAAATTGCCTTCTTGGATGCCAAACCAAAAAGTCAATTTGGGGCTTGATTTACAGGGCGGAGTGCATTTGTTACTCGAAGTCGATCTCGATAGCGTTGAAAATGATTATTTGAACCAAACTTTAGATTTAGCAAGAAGCACTCTCAGAAAAGAGGGGGTTCAGTACGCTGCAAACTTCCCGAGAACTATCGCAAAAGATCAACATGTTGTTGAGTTTGATCTGAAAGATAATTCGAAAGTCGGAAAAGCCAGAACAGCCCTTACTGCTATTGATTCTGATGTAAAAGTAGAAATTGCGGGAACTCACGTTAAAATATGCCCAACGCCTGAGGCTCTTGCTACCAGAAAAAGCGAGGCTGTCAATCGTTCTATCGAGATTGTTCGCAAACGTGTTGATGAAACTGGCACGAAAGAACCAAATATTCAGAGACAAGGCGATAATCGCATACTTTTGCAAATTCCTGGATTGCATGACCCGTTGCATGTAAAGGAATTGCTCGGTCGTACCGCAAAAATGACATTCCGCTTGGTTGATGAAGAAGCACCGGAAATTATGGACAGAAAAAAAGGCATTGCTCCCGCAGGAAGCATGTATGTAAGGTCGTCTGAAAGCGGAAAATACATTGCTGTAAAAAAGCAAGTCTTGGTAGGTGGTGAGACTTTAGTTGATGCAAGATTGGAATATGATGAATATAGTCGCCCGCAAGTTAGCTTCAAATTCAACAAATTAGGTGCAAAAAGATTTGGTGAAGCAACCCGCGATAATGTAGGGAAACGCTTTGCAGTTGTTCTTGATGACCAAGTTATCAGCGCTCCTGTAATTAAAGAACCTATTATGGGCGGCGCAGGAAGAATCAGCAGCGACCATTTTTCCGCAGAAGAAGCGAATGATTTGGCTTTGTTGCTCAGAGCGGGAGCCCTCCCTGCCCCACTCAACATCATAGAAGAAAAAACCGTTGGCCCTGATCTCGGAGAAGATTCCATTCGTTCTGGTGTATTTGCGACAATTCTCTCAGGATTATTCGTGCTCGTATTCATGTTCCTGTGGTATTCATCGTTTGGAATGATTGCAAATGCGGCTGTTGTCATCAATCTGATATTGCTTCTGGCTGGAATGTCTTGCTTACAAGCGACGCTGACACTGCCAGGTATTGCGGGTATCGCCCTAACAATTGGTATGGCAGTTGATGCAAACGTTCTCATAAATGAGCGCATAAAAGAAAGTCTTCGCAAAGGTAGCAAACTGATGAAAGCCATAGAGGACGGATATAGTCTCGCCATGAGCTCAATTGTCGATTCAAACCTAAATACCATCATCGGTATGATGTGTTTGTATCAATTCGGAACAGGGCAAGTCAAAGGATTTGCTATTACAACCATGTTGGGAACGATTATTTCATTCTTTACATCGACCACCTTGACTCGATACATTTTATCGAATCTGTTACGTTTAAAATACAAAATTTCAATTCCTATGTAAGAAAGGATTAGTGCCGTGGAACTTTATAAACTTATACCTCACGATACAAAGATAGATTTTGTTAGCAAAAGAAAGTATGTCTTTTTGTTTTCAATATTCATGACGCTTGGAAGCATTTTAACTTTCTTCTTTCATGGATTAAATTACGGCGTTGATTTTCGTGGCGGTTTTGTAATGGAAATTCGAACGCAAGAAAAAGCAGATATAGGTGCACTTCGTACAAAATTGAACGATTTGCATGTCGGCGAATTTTCACTGCAAGCTTTTGGTTCAGATAAAGATGTAATGATCAGAATGCCAAGCTCTGGAGAGTCACAAGCAGAGCAAAATGCAGCATTAGAAAGAGTCAAAGCAGCTCTTGGTGATAATGTCGAGTATCGCAGGCTCGAGAAAATCGGTCCAAAAATAGGTGATGAGCTCGTACATGACGCGATTCTCGCTGTTATAATTTCTTTGTGCGCGATTTTGCTGTATATGTGGATTCGCTTTGAATGGCAATTTGCGATTTGTGGTGTTATAGCACTTGCTCACGACTGTATTGTTCTTATGGGATTGTACTCTGCATGCCATTATTTCGAGTTCAATGTTAATTCCATTGTTGCCCTGCTAATGACCGCCTGTTATTCGATCCATGACAGCGTTGTTGTATTCGATAGAGTCAGAGAAGATATGCTGGCCAGCAGAAATATGACCATTGTTCAGTTGTTAAATAAAGCTATAAATCAAACGCTCTCAAGAACGATGCTGACCTCTTTAACCACGGTTTTATCGTTGTTAGCCCTCTGTTTATGCGGCGGAAAAGTTATTTTTGACTTCTGTTTTCCGATTTTGTTTGGATTGTTGTTCGGTACCTTCTCGTCGATATGCCTCGCAGCGCCTTTGCTTCTGTATACCGGCATTAGAATTGACGGAAAAGATCTCGAAGTTGGATTAGCAAAAGCGAAATAGAGACAATGAAACCGATAATAGCGATAGATGGCCCCGCTGCCAGTGGAAAAGGCACAATGGCTCGTATGCTGGCGGAGCATTTCCGTTTTGCATACTTAGATAGCGGCAGTTTATACAGAGCTTTTGCATGTATTGAGTTAGTTTTATCTGACAAATCAGCTGTTTCGCTCAACGATAAAGCCGAAAAAGAAGAAAATCACAATCTTCACTTAGCAGATCTATCCGAAGATTATGATTTTACACATATTCTGTCTGATACTTTAAAAGAAGCTGAAAAAAATAAGAAGAAAATTGATTTTTCATCCTATACAGCACACACAAAATTTTTCTCTGAAGATACGTCTGGCGCACGGGAATTTATTTCAATAGCAAAGAAAATTCCTGACAATATACTGAAATCCGAAATTGTAGGCACAGGAGCCTCCACAGTCGGAAAATTACCGGAAGTTCGAGCCTTATTAACCAGCCTCATGAGAGAGTTCGCAAGTTCTCCGGGCGATAAATACCTCGGAACAGTTATTGACGGCCGTGACATAGGAAGCGTCGTATTTCCGAATGCTACGTGCAAAATATTTCTTACTGCCGATCTGAAAGTACGAGCAGAACGCCGTTTTAAAGACACCAAAAACTTCGGAGATACTTCCGCAACGTTCGAATCCATTTACGAAACCCTACGATCACGTGATGAACGAGATGCATCACGCAGCATTGCTCCTATGACTTACGATGAAACTCATATCGTTGTAGACACCTCAAATATAAGCATAAAAGAAGCGTTCAATAAGCTAGTTAATATCATTGATTTAAGATTGCATAACGCCTGATTTTCGCGTATAATTTCCGTCCAGGATTGGTAACAATATTTTATTTACTGGATTCTTTCTTAAACTCAGAATGAGCGTTGATTTTTTTGCGTCTGAACAACAAGAAAAAGTAATCCAGAGCAGCAGTGGTTTAATATGTCGGCAAGAACGTTCGTAAACAGAACAGAGAATAAACGTGCCAGAAAAAGCAGCAAAAGGGGCTTTTCGCTTTTTTTGCTCGCAATGAATGTTATCGCCTCAGCTTCCGTCAGTATCTACATCCCTTGCATGAAAATCATGGCTGTCGATTTCGGAACGACAAACGCCATGCTGCAAATGTCTATTGTCACAAACCTTGTCGGCGAATTTTTAGGCCGTTTTTTCAGTGGTCCCCTCTTTAATACATACAGTAATAAAAAAATCGTTGTAAATGCCCTCTGCCTGTCCATATTTGGGCATCTTGGCTGCTGTTTATCCAATTCAATTGAAATTTTCCTTTTTATGCGCTTCATTCAAGCCCTTGGATCTAGCGTAATTTATATAGCTTCAATAGGAATAATTAATTCTGACTTCGATGAGCAAGAAAAATCTTCAATAATAGGCGTTCTCGAATTATATCAACCTATCGCCTGGATTCTTTCGCTATTTGCCGGCGGTATATTAGCTGACATAGGCAGCTGGAGATGGTCTTTCGCAACACTTATGGCATTACAAATCATCGGATTGTTCGTTTTCTTGGAATATCACGAAAAGCAACAGCACAAACCAACTATAAAATTCACCACAAGAAAATTCTTGAACGATTATAAAATCGTTTTGCGCAACACGTATTTTTTGATATACGCATTAATTCCGGGAATGTTCGCCGGCGGATATATGATATTTGCGTCAAACGCTCCATTTATTTGCTCCAAAGTTTTTGAGGACAATTCTCTTAATATCGCCATGTTCCAGGCTATTCCTCTACTCTTCTATATACTCGGAATGTTCATTTACAGAGCAATAGTGCGAGATTTCGGAATACGTCCTGCAAAATGGGTTGGAGTTACAATATATATTATTTTCGGAGCGTATATCACCCTTTTACTCGCCGAACATACCACTTGGACAGTGAATCATCTTCTTGCTTTAATGTGCGTACAGTGTGTGGGAAGCTCGTTTTTAGTGCCTGTATCAGTTTTGAAAGCCATTCAATCGACAGGAAATACCTCTTATGTTGGTGCTGCGACCGTCGTTGTTTTCAGAAATCTGATAATGTCACTATGCATAACAGCCAGCACTCACTTTTCCGAAAGTATTACTATGATTATGGGTTCCGTTTTTATGACCGTAGCAACTGCATTAATGCTTATAACCGCTCGCAGAATTATGAAAGTACGTAACCGCAGAAATGAGCGAAGAATCGCATAAAAAACAACTAACTAATCCGCTCTGAAAACCATCGTTTTCATATCTTTAAAAGATTGAGATAAAGTCAATTTTGAAGCATTAAGATGTTCCGATATTTTCTTAAAATCGCTCGAAGAATAAGTTTCATCTGATAATATCACCACACTATCTTTATTGATTTTTGAATAATCCGCCGTTTTGATGATCGGAAATTTTCCGCCCCAATAATAATCTAAAAATATCTGCCAGCGTCTGAATTTCATTTGATCAATCTCTCTTGAATCAATATTCAGAATATCTTTCATTCTTTCTGTAACATATATTACGTTCTTTCCGCGCCTCACTTCATCGATTATACGAGAAAATATCAATGGATCGCGGCTTCTGTGCTTCTGTATTTCCGTAATCCGTTGAATAGAAGTATTAAAAGAAAATATTGACGCCACTACTGAAGCACTAACAATCAGAATTTTCGTATATTTTGCACATTCAAAAAGGCCCACCCCAACTGTAGAAAGCCCCATCACAACAGTAGGAAAAAAATAATGATTACTACCTTGATTAAGAAGCACATACGCAAAAGCATATCCTACTCCCGCGAAAAGCGGAGCGTCAGAAAAAATATTGTAATTAGCCTTTTTCATAAGCAATAAACTACCTCTTATAATTGCAATGACCAAAAGCAAATACATAATCGGTTCAACGTCGAAAATCCTTATGGATAAATCCGAAAATTTCGAAACAAAAGACGCATAAGTGTGAGCATTGGGATTTATAAAAGATAAATCTATAAAAAAGCATCTATATATGTAGATTGATATCCATATAAAAGAATTTAACAGCAAGAAATAATTAAAAAGTCGCTGTTTCGGTGATAATTTTCCGAAAATCAGATTTGATGTAGCAAAAATACACCACATTCCGAAAACGGGTTCCTTCAAATACGTCACATACATCGCAGCTATTGCCGCAATGACATAGCACTTACCCCCCCGTCTCATTTATATTGCTTGCTTTCCAATAGCTGAGCAGAAAAACTGAAAGCATAAAGAACATTTCACGTTCTGGGTATATACAAGCCATATGAATTTGTACAAAACTCGAAGCCAGAAATAAAAGCAGTATACAAAAAAGCGCTATATAACTATTTTTATTATTGTCGGCCTTATATGCCGTTATTTTACACAAGAAAGCGAAAAACATCAAAGAAGCAAGTATCATTGTAACGCAATTGTACAAGAAATGCGCTGTAACTGTCGTTCCATAGGGAAGAAGAAGCAATAGGCAGTAATCACACAATCCTAACGGCCAAAAACGCCCATTTCCGGTATAAGAATGGGCATTTTTTCCTACGGCAGTTGTTCCTACCAATTGATAGTCATCACCAAGAGACGTATCAAAAATCCAATTAGCGTCCCACAAAATCAAAATGGATAATAGTAGTAAGATTGTGCAAATTATCGCACGAGAGATTACTAAAGAAGTATTTTCACTCTTTACCTGCATATTTTATTCTTTTTCCTTTATTTTTCTTCTATTTCCGGCTTTATTATGACATCGGCGTTATCAAAGAGCCGTGCGACAGCGTGCTCAACGGTATTTGCGATACTGCAAGCCTCCTTTGCGGATATCCGATTGCTGACAATTATCCTCGATTCAATATGTTTCTTCATTCCTGTCGAACGAGTCTTTAAAATTTTTATGCCTTTCACGTCATCTACATTAATTATCGTTTTTTCTATCTTATTTTGAACATTGATAGGTAGCGCTTCGTCCATTAAATCACGCAAAGCCGACCTTAAAATAAGAAATGCATTATAAAAAACATACCCTCCGACAGTTACTCCGCAAACGACATCAACATAAATGAAATATTTCGATAGAAAAATGGAAATCATAATGCAAATATTCATGAAAAAATCTGATATGTAATGCAAAGAATCCCCTTTTACAACAAGAGACTCCGTTTTTCTCGCGACATAACTTTGAAAATACAAAAGCTGATACACAGCAACGCACGATATAACCATTATTGCTATTCTGACAGAGGTATTAGCGACAGGTTTAGGATTTATGAAAAATTCATAGGCTTCCCGACAGATAATATATCCCGAATACATAATCAAAAGGCATTGAAATATCGCGAAAATTCCCTCTGCTTTTTCATGGCCGAAATTATGCTCACTATCAAATTCTACAGAGGAATATTTCAAAGCGTGATACGCAATAAATGAAGAAAAAGCGTCTAAAATTGAGTCGTTCATAGAGGCTTGAAGGGAAATTGAATTTGTAGCCATCCATGCCATGATTTTTATTAAAACCAAAAATATCGATGTCGCAACAGCCAACAAAACCGAATACTTTGCGAGCTTCGCATGGGAATAATTTTTGAAATGCGAATCCAATATCTTGTTGAACAACTTTATGTCTAAAAACTGCACTCTAATTTCCTTTAAAAAAATATAATAACAACAATATTCGAGGATTATATTACAAACAAAAATCTTTTTCAGTATTCACAACAGCCTTTTTATATTGTAATATCCGAGACAGTTGATGAATGCGCGTACAGCGGATGTAGCAGCGCATACATAATACAATGGCGGGATAGCTCAGCTGGTTAGAGCAGCGGAATCATAATCCGCGTGTCGGGGGTTCAAGTCCCTCTCCCGCTACCATCTTAAATTTCAAAAAAAAGTTAATTTTAAGTGATATATAAATTGGAATTATTTTAAAATCTGTCCCCAGATTGTCCCCAGTTTTTCGTTTGCAGTTTATAAATATGTTATTGATTAAGAGTAGCTTATAGTAAATAAAAATGGAGTCAGCATAAGTAAGCATAACTCCATATTTCTTTTAGAATTAGATTTTTGTCCCCAATATCGTCCCCACATTAATAATATTTTTCTTGATATTTAAAACATTATCAGTCATTAAAATTGATTAATTCAGTATTCACACTAAGCCATGTTATTACGTCATCAATGCTGTAAATTGTTTTATTACCTATTCTCTTTCTGTTCATAATACCTAATTTTTTATGATCCAACTGAGCCATTGTTCCAGCATTCAACAAACCGCCGGTTAAACGACCGATTTCCTGTCTAGAGACAAAACCACTTGTGCAATAATCTCTTAGATTCTCAAATATATTAGTCATTTGCTTTTTTCCTTTTTAACCATTCAATAACATCATGTTTTAAATATGCTATCTTCATTCCAAGCCTGATCTTCCTATTTATTCCCTTTCCTGAGCCATCGAAAGTATTCATGCTGCTAGGTTTATATAATCCTTTTGTGAAATTTTCCATTTCACTCCGAGCAACAAACGGTGAAGGCCAATCTTCAGCTAATTTATTTAAATCAATCATATTTTCTCTCCTCATAATAAAATTTTTCCAGAAATCACGTAGACTTTTTTATTTCCGTACGGAGTCCATTTTTGTTGATAGCAATCTCCACTGCTACTTTTCATAAGAAACCCTTTTTCGATTAACAGAGCGATTACTGACTTCCGATTGACGCCTTTGCAGATTTCATTCTGAAACACCGATGGCGACACGAAAAAAGTTACGGCATCTTTGTAAACGGATTTGTAGCCAGCCATATTGCTGATTTTCTGATCGCTAAAGCCATCTAAATCGAAAAAACGACTGTGAGCATGAAGTTCGAAAAATGATTTTACATGCTCTAAAATTTGGCGATTTTCATCATCTCCGACACCTTCTTTATCCTCAAGCCATGAATTAAAACAAGCAACAGCAGCCTGATAAGCAGTATTCTGTTCCCAGCAAACAACACCGAATTTTATTGCTAATTCTCCAGCAAATCCGACAAACATAAATTTTTCGAATGCTCTCATGTCTTGTCCTTCAGATTTTTCCGGCAGATATTTTAATTTGAGCTTTTGAAATTCTTCTTGATACAAATCCAAAAGATGTTCTTTCTCTTGCAGAATTTTTTCCGTGAATGCGATTGCAGGAGTCCCGTAATATTTTGCTGTGCAAGCTCGAAGATAATTCGAAAATTCTGAACCATCCTTAAAACTGTGCAAATCTTCAAAAATTCCGAAACTTTTGTTATTGGCTTTAGCAGGAATATTCAGTAAACGGATCTTTTGTCCCGCCTTTGATGTTTTACTCTCCTCAGCCATATGCGAAGCAAGATCGACTTCTCCGCTCGAAAGGAAAATCAATCGCCACGCCCATGTTTCGCGAGCGTTGCAGTTTTTATCAAGACGTTTTTTCCCTTGACCATTGGCGAGCATGTAAGCAACTTCGCCTGCTTTTGATGGAGATATTTCAGATAATTCATCAAGGATCAGCAAAGCATCGTTGTGTTTAAATGCAACGTTTTCAAGGGCGTTATCTGTTGCTTTCCAAGTAACCACATATTCAGGCGATCCAAAAACCGAAGCAGCAACATTTAGGCAGGTCGTTTTTCCCGAAGAGCTGTTTCCGACAAAATGAAATCCGAAATTCGGAATGTCGCACGGATTTAATAAAAGGCTTGCGAAAGCCGAACTAATCGCAAAAATCAATCTGGAATTTCCGACACAACATTTTGCGATACAATCATTCCAATCTTTCAGATTACCTTCCGCAGCAACCGTGGAATCATGAATCGATTCATCCAAAATAATTTCATTTTTTGATTTCCCTATTATGCAGTCGGAGCGAACATACGCATCCTCGAAAAAACCTGTTTTTGCAAGCAAGATCGCTTCTTTTTTTGGTACGGAACTTAAAATATATTCGAATAATTTCCGTTTTGAAAGAGAACTCCCTGAGTAAATAAAACCGCGTCCGACCAGTTGAACACAAATCTGTTCACCGTCTTTAGTAATCATTCTCGACTTAACGATCATTCGTTGCAGTTCGTTTTTATAATCACGGAATTCAAGCAGTTTCGAAATTTCGTTGTTATTTTTCGCAAAAGCAATGACCTTGATGTAGTTTGAAATGCGAGTTGTTTTTCCTGATTTGATATCAACGCAGAAAAGGCCTTCATCTGACAGCAGGAAACCTTCGGGAATATCTGAAATTGAATCGTTTTCTTTGATGCTTTCTTTAATAATTGCTTGAACAGCTTCTTTTCCCTCCAAAACGAATAAATCATTAAAGTCTGTAGGATGAGTTGAAGAATCTTTAAACACCGGAAATACAACGCTTCCTTTTACAACACGAGCTGTTTCCTTAGCTTTATCGATCCCGGAATTAATGCCGTTTGCATGGTAGCAGTCATTGTCGGCGCAAATTATGATTTTTAATTTCGAATACTTTTCACGAATCGCCTGAGCAACAGGTTTCAAATTGCCGGAATCGAAAGACACAATGACAGGCTCTTTTATCGATTCATGAATAGCAGCTCCTGTAGCCAAGCCTTCGCAAATAAAGACTCTTTCAGATCCATTCAAGGAGCCAATAAGAAAGAAACAGCCTTTTTTCTTTCCTCCGCTCAAAAATCGCTTATTCCCTTCATTATCAATGAATTGGAGCGTCCAAAGCTTACCTTCAACATCTTTGAGAGGTATCACAAGACAGTTTTTATACTCCTTTAACTCCTGCATTAGATCGCGAAAATCAACTTTTTTATGTTCCAGGTAATTGTTCTCTTTAATCGGTAAGGCTGTCGTAAAAATAGAATGAGCTTTGGTTGCAGTTACATCAAACATTTTATGTAACCGTACATCAACCTCTTGTAATGCTTTTTGTAGCTTTTCCTGGGCTTTTTTAGAGTGATTTCCTTTGAACTTTTGCTCAAATATGTGGTCATTCAAGCCTGTTACAAAATCTCCGAAAACGTATCCGCCTTCAAATTTCTTAAGCCAATAGCGGTTATTGCGTCCCCAGCGTACAATTCTAAATGTTTCTGTATCCTTGGCACTGGAATATCTGCATTTTTTAAGGCTTCAATAAGGCTAATCATGACAGATCTCCTTTCTTAAAAAGCCATAAAATAAATGAAAAACGCCTGAAATAAAAGAAGAATAAGCTGATATGCAGAAGGTGCAGAAATTACAGGCCATTCTTGTATAATATATCCGAAATATTAGGGTGGCTTTAAAAAATATTGAATGTATATTTCTTATTATTTTTGTTATGAAATAAACAATGTTATTACAAATACAAATACTATAGATATGATAGATATAATGATATAAATATATATAATTACTTAATATATGAGTAAAAAATACTATATATAAATTATAAAAAGACATACCTTTAATAACTGAATTATTATTTTCCTTAAATCTCTTCATAAAAGACCTCTCTATAATTACTTATTCAACATTTGAAGAACTTTTGTTCACATTTCTTTCAAAAAATTCTGAGAGACAAGAAAAGCCTCATCTCTCAGGAGCTTGTTACCTCTCGTCATTTCTGCATATGTTTCTGAAGCCGCACATTTTACACTTAAAAATGCTCGGATCATTTGAAATACAAGGCACTGTTTCTCCATTCTCACAGGCTTTTATGATCTGCACTGCACGATCTGAATATTTCTGAGCAGCTTCAGAATCAAATGGAATCAGCTCAAAATACAGCTCAGAGGTGTCCTTATTGAGCGCAGTAAATACGCATTGTTCAAGATCGAGATACGCCATGTACAATTGAACCTGCGAAAAATACAGAGGTTTAGTAAGCATCAAGCTCTTCTTTGAGGTTTCCTGCCAGCTCTTGTTATTCAAGCTTTTGCATTCCCATAAAGTCTGAGGCCTTAACCCGATTTTTTTAATTCTTCAGGAAAGGAATGAATTATTCCATCGACATGACCAGCTATTTTCCCTTCAGCTGTTGAAAATCCAAATTGCTTGCCTTCTTCATTACGTGTTTTCAGGTCGAATCCTGCAATCTGAAGCCATTTTGCGACTAAATCTTCAAGCAAAGTTCCGATGTCGAATGTCCTCAAAGTCTGAGCCGAAACCTTTGCTCGATTACCTAAATATTGAAGCTGAACTTTTCTCATACATTCGTCACCAAGCATTGATGCGCCTAAATAATTTCTTTTCTCTTGGCTTTCGTAACGCTCTTGCAACTTTGTATCCAATATTTCATTGATGTTCTGCATAGCAGACCTCTTCGTTTAAAAATTTCACCATTTCCATGACATCCTTTACAGAAAGCTCTCCGATTCGTTTGTCGTTTTTGTGCTTCATACTCAGAAAATTGAATAAAGCAAGGATTTTGCGTTTTAAAAACGCTGTATTATCAGTCATATTTTGATCCTCTGATTTCTAAAAAAGTTTTTTACATACTAAATTTCTCACGCTGCTCGGTTCTAATTCAGCAAGTTCGCAAACCAAACGAAAATCCTTGCCTCCTCGCAAAAACCAATCTATGGCTTCCAATTTTTTGCTTGGATTTCGTTTGCTTGTTGCGTCTTTTATCGCTTGAATCAGAACCGAACGCCACAACATCAAGTCACCGTTTACCATCATCGACACTAAAAACCATACGGAATGTCTTGACCGTTCATAAATTCAGTATACGAATAATGCTCCGGAGTGATGATCGCAATCACTCGATTTTTATCTTG
Source organism: uncultured Pseudomonadota bacterium (assembly GCA_902796155.1). Taxonomy (GTDB): domain Bacteria; phylum Pseudomonadota; class Alphaproteobacteria; order UBA3830; family UBA3830; genus BNWE01. The sequence goes on along the minus strand of CADBNZ010000030.1, from coordinate 12,011 downwards.
ATACTGACCGCTTTTATCATGTTCGACTCCGATTTTGATGACAACATCAAGATTATTCAGCTCATCGAAGGAACTGATTTGACGCGCAGCCACCGCGATTTCAGAAACATCTTTCGGATTTATTCCTTTGGCTGATTCGAGAATTGCTCTTATTCGAGTTTTTCCCATGTTTACCCATTTATCCGAGCCTTCGAGTCCGATTTTGTCGAAAACTTTTCGCTTGGCATATTTGCCCTCAAGAATGATGAACTCGCAGTTCAAATAAGCTGTGTCGCCGCCCTTGCTGCAAGTAATAAAAGGATCTGTAGAATCATTTCCTGCTTTCAAAACTAAACGAGCTTTTGCAATTGTGTTTGCCGGAATCAGATCAAAACTGTTTTGTGGTTCTGCATCATTAAAATTTAACATGATTTATTTTCCTTTCTTGATTTTTGCTAATAATTTTCCTAAATGAGCTTCTTCGATTGCGTTGAGACTGCCCGAACGATCTTTCGCAGGGTACATATTGGCGTTGAGCGTATGACAGACAAATTTGCGCTCAAGATTTTCTGATTCGCCTTTCATCGGCACCATCGAGATAACCTCATCTAATATTCCCGGCAACTCAAGTGTCGTTTTCGAACCTTCAATTTGCGGAATCCAAGAAGTGCGATTGAAATCATCGGTTTTTTGGTCTAACAAGCCGACGAAAATAACATCCTTGTCAGAAATATGCTAAAATTGGCTTAACCAACCAGACATTTCAGATGCAAGTAATCCATAAGCTGCGCGTGTATCGGGCTTCCCTGATTTATCCGAAAAAGATTCAGGCTGATTCTTGCACCAAGCTAAACAAATTTTCGAAGCAATCGTGATCGAATCGATGAAAATGCACTTGTATTTCGAAAAATCGCAATCTTTGAATTTTGCTTTAGCTGTTTCAAAATGTCTCTGACCGTAAACAGACTTCGAAGCAGGATTTACACCACCGATTAAACAAGCGATGTCGCGAGCATCTTCCCAAGTACGAACAGAAATTGAATCGCCTGACCAATCTTTGACTGCCAATAATCCAGCTTCAAAATCCAAACAAAGAGTCGATTCTGAGAGTGTTTTTAACAAACTCGTTTTTCCGATGCCAAATCCTCCGAAGATAGCCATTTTTACGCCTGTTTGTTGTTTCAGTCTTTCTTCTGCAGAAATTATTTTCATGTTTATGCCTCCGTTGGTATTGAGATTTGAAATCTTGTTTTTCCGGGTGTAACCGTTCGAGCGTCCGCAAAAAGCAATTTATCTTCAGGCGATAACTGCATGTATTTTCTCTTATCGATTACATGAGTCGTTTTGATGATTGCTTTTCGTTTTTCCTCAGAAATCGTCTTGATAATTTCGTCTATTTTTTCCGAATCCCATGTAACTTTTTTCGGAACTTCTGCCGTAATTTGAAAACCATTCTCAAAAAATTTCGTTGTGCCTGTATCTTTATTGTCACTTCGCAAATTATCTTGAACCGTTTCAGAAAAACGCAAATTCAAAGCATCTTCCAATTTCTCTTTCAGCTCTTTCGTATGGCTTACTAATTTCGACATTTGCTCACTCAAATCAGCTAAATCGCAAACTTCAAGTTGGCTTAGCTCTTTGGTGTTCAAAGTTTCGGTTGAGGATAAATTTTTACCCATCTTTTTTCTCCCAACTAAAAATAAAAACTGATTTTCAGAATTTCTTAGGCAATGAAATAAAAATGCGATACGCTTTAAATCCCGAAATATCGCAAAACGCGAAACTCCGAGAATTTGAGCTGTTTCAACAATAGAATGATCTGCCCAAAGTTTGTACAACAATCTGTACTTAATCGGCATTTCATTCATAAATCGTGAAACTTCGGTATGCATTTCAAATACATCTTGATATCGTTCAAAAGCAACATCTGCACCTTTATTGCTTACTTCATCGCAGAACTCCGAAAATTGAGTAACAGAATCTCGTTTCTTGCGTTTATATGATTTGAGCAAATTCAAACAACGGCGATTTAAAATCTTTCTTACGAAATGTTCTAATTCTCCGCAATGTTTATCAAACTTACTCATGCATGAAAAAATTTCGCACATCAATTCTTGCTCCAAATCTTCAAGATCCATAGAGCGAAAAATTGAATTGCGCTTTAAATTCCTTGCATACATTTTTACGTTCGAAACTATTCTTTTATCTATTCCGTCGTATTTGTTCATTACGCGATCAATCCTAAAAGACGTAATTAGTATGAGAAGAATTTCGTTTCAGCTCTACCTTTTCACAAAATTTCACGTCGTTTCTGAGCTAAAATACCCATTGAAAAATAACGATTTTTTGGAAGTCATGTCGCTTCTGCATTTCCTCACATCGTTTCTGCATTTTTAGTCGCAAATTAAGACGACATTTTTACCCAATCGATATTGACCGGAATTTTGCGATGACTGAATAAAATCATTATCGATTTCTTTTCCGAATTTTTCCGATACACTTTTCTTAATTCGATATATTAGTTGGCGAACCTGCTTTTCTGATTCGAGAGATAAAAAGCCTTTTTCCTGAAGTACGTTCGATATTTGAAGCGTATTCACTCCGGAATAAGTTGAATTAATATATCCGATTAAATGACGCTCTAATAATATTTTGAAAACAGCAATTTGGAGCTTTGATTTTTGATCTATGATTTTTAGGTCGTTTAAATAAATTCCATCATTCTGGAATGAAACAAAAAGCAAATTATTTTTCAGTTTTTGCTTCTCGCGTATCTTCTCATAACAATCGATATAAGTACATATTTTCAGTAATAAATTTTTCAAAGATTGAAGAATATTTGTTTTAGTATAGATTTTTTTTAAACATAAATTACTCCTTTTACAACAAAAACAACAAACAACACGAATTTGAATTTGATTAAATATTAATAAAAAATTAACTAATTTGATGTTTATCTAATCAAGGAATGAATCAGGTGTCAGCATAAAAACTAAAAATTTTTTAAAAAAATTCGAACATTTTTCCTCCAAAAATTGAATAAACATATATGAGGAGGATGTGTTATGACATTGCTTGCTTTGGATCTTGGGACATCTTGCGGATTTGCAATTTATGAGGATGGAAAGTTTGCAAGCGGAACGAAGAAATTACGAGTGGATAAAAAAGCTTTCGGCTCTCGATTTCTGGATTTTCGCAACTGGCTTCTGCAGATAATCGCTCTGTATGACGTTCAAGAAATTTATTTTGAAAGGTTTTATGGGCACATAGGCACAGAAGCTGCTCATGTATACGGCGGGCTGATGTATACGCTTGCAACGGTATGTTTGGAGCTGAATTTAAAACGCGTTGGTTTTTCGGTTCAGATGATTAAAAAGTTTATGACAGGAAAAGGCAATGCAACAAAAGAAGAGATGATTTCTGCCTCAAAATCAAGAGTTTTCAATCCAAAAACACATGATGAAGCTGATGCTGTAGCAATAATGTTGCTCGCTTTGAATTTTTTGACTTTAAATAACAAAAATACTGTGCATATAAGTAAAGGTGGGTCCTTCCAGCTCTTGATAAAGAGCGGGTCGCTGTCCCCCAAAGCTTTTCTAGCGTCAGAACTTTTTTCGGAGGTTGACTCGGTGCTGAATTTTCAATAATGCGGAACGGTTAAAAATGCTGAAAAATAAGGGTTTAAATGAGAATCCGTGCCGTCATGAAATTGTGTTTTTGTAGTTGATTTTATTTGTTGGCTTTATTTTTGAAGGAGGAAGGAAATGGCACTTATTACACAAGCTGAATGGGCTCGCAGACAGGGCTTTTCCAAACAATATGTAGGCAAGTTAATTTCTCAAGGAAAAATAAGGCTTATTAACGGAATGGTTGACGAAGATGCTGCAAATTCTGTTTTGGCTAAACAAAGAGATTCTCATTTACCGCTTAGAAGGCATAAAAACAGTTCGTATACCAATAGCGAAGGCGTGCATGATTTGCTCATGAAAATGAAGTTAAAAAATGAAATTGAGAAAGGGAAATTACTGGAGGCACGAGTAAATGAAGAATTGCGCGAATTACTTCCGGCAGACAAAGTCTATAACGCTATGTTTGCAAAAGGCAGAATTATTCGCGATGGAATTTTGAATATTCCCGATCGTATTTCTTCTTTGCTTGCAGGAATCGATGACTCAGCAAAAATCCATGAGATTCTGACAAAGGAATTTCGAGAAGTTCTTGAGGAATTATCTCGCGATGATGATTTATGACGGAATCAGACTCAAGGAATATAATCGAGGCCTTAAACCTGATTCTGTACTGCTGGTTTCTGAGTGGGCGGATGAAAATCGAGTACTTTCGCAAATCGCATCGCCAGAACCAGGAAAATTCAGGACAGAAAGAACGCCGTATTTAAGAGAAATAATGAACGCTTTGTCGCCTTCATCACCTTACGAAAAAGTAGTTTTTATGAAGGGATCTCAGATTGGAGGAACAGAAGCAGGAAATAACTGGATCGGCTATATAATCGATCAAGCTCCGGGGCCAATGTTAGTTGTCCAGAAGATTAGCTCCGCTCATAAGCGCAACAGATTGTTTACGAAATAAAGTCAAAGATCCTCGAAGTCGCGATTCAGGAAATACAGTTCAATCAAAAGAATTTCCCGGCGGTATCGTTGTAATTACCGGAGCAAACTCCCCTGTCGGACTTCGTTCAATGCCTGTTCGATATTTATTTTTGGATGAAGTTGACGCTTATCCGCCTGATGCTGACTCTGAAGGTGATCCGCTAACGCTTGCTATTCAGCGAACAACGACTTTTGCTCGCAGAAAAATTTTTATCGTTTCAACTCCGACTATTAAAGGGCTCTCGCGAATCGAAAGAGAATTTGAGGAAACTGATCAGCGATATTTTTTTGTGCCGTGTCCTTTTTGCGGACATTTTCAAACTTTAAAATGGGAAGGAGTTCACTGTGATTCAAATCTTGGCGAAGTTACTTATGTGTGTGAAGCTTGTAAAGGAAATATTGAGGAACATCATAAAACCGATATGCTCAGACGAGGCGAATGGCGAGCAACTAACCAAGAAAAAATCTCAGAAAAAGTAATCGGTTTTCATCTGAATTCGCTTTATTCGCCTGTCGGCTGGCTGAGTTGGAACGCTTGTTTGCAAAATTATGAAATGGCGAAAGATGACGAGCAACTCTTGAAAGCATGGACGAACACGACTCTTGGATTAACTTGGGAAGAAAAAGGCGATGCACCTGATTGGGGTGTTTTATTCGATCGTAGAGAAAAATATAGAATCGGAGTTGTTCCGAAGGGCGGATACATTTTGACCGCCGGAGTCGATGTTCAAAATGATCGCCTTGAACTTGAAATCGTTGCTTGGGGAAAAAATCGCGAAAGCTGGTCAGTTGATTATCGAACGATTTATGGCAGTCCTACGTCACCTGAAGTTTGGAAGAAATTATCTGAAATTGTGAATGAGAATTTTGAAAGCGAAGACGGCGTTTCTCGAAAAATAAATATGCTCGCAATCGATTCGGGATTTTCTACGCAGGAAGTTTATGCTTGGGTGCGAACTCAATCGATTCATAATATCATGGCTATCAAAGGAATCGATAGCTCGCTTGTTCCCTTAAATGCTCCGACAAAAGTTGACGTAAATATTCGCGGAAGAAAAATCACAAACGGCGTTCGTTTATGGAAAATCGGAGTATCAATTTTAAAAAGTGAATTATACGGCTGGCTTAAACAAACAAGAAGTGAAGACGGATCAATTCCTCATGGTTATTTACACTTCCCTGAATACAATACGGAGTATTTTAAGCAACTTACCGCCGAACAGCTTGTAACAAAAATCGTGAAAGGATATCCGAAACGTGAATGGCAGAAAACACGCGACCGAAACGAAGCTCTCGATTGTCGCATTTACGCAAGAGCCGCAGCAATCGCTCTTGGAATCGACCGCTGGACAGATCAAAAATGGGAACAAATTTCCGGAGCAAAAGAAAAAATCGAAAACCAAAATTTACCTGCTAAAAAATCACGTCCGAAAATCATAAAAAGTCGGTGGATCGTGTGAACAGTCGATGGAAAGGAGATCAATATGTGATGACATAAAGAACGAATAGAAATTGCACTTGATACGAAAAGTATCATTTGGAAAACTGTGTATTTATAGCCAGAGATAGACTGGCACGGTAAAGCCTAGCAAGCAGCCGTTACTCTGCGTAGGGTTCTGAGCCCGCAAGGGCAGGAATTAAGCACTACGAGAAAGAAGAGAGCAATCTCTCAGGGGAACTGACGAGCCGTAAACAATAGTTGAAGCTTATAGCTCCGAAATGGCTAATATCGTCGAGGCCGACTCCTTGATCCAGGAAGCAGGCAGCATGAGATGGATCGTTACGCAAGAGCCATTGAACTCGACCGGAGTCATGAGGCACAGCGAGTCAGTACAATGAATACACGGAACTGTTGAGATCCCATATTCCCCAGAGATGGTACGAAAGCAGAACTCCTATAAAGAGGGATGTCAAGGACAGGATATGGGAAGTCGGATGTGCTCATAGTAGTGAAGAAATATAGGAAACTATACGGAGCGAAGGGGCACACAAAAGGTCAGTTTATGATAATTATTTTAATGCAGGAGTATAAGACTGATATGATTAAAAATGATTATGATAAAGTCAAAGACTTTGCGTATATGCATCCAGGTTTAAGGATAAGAAGTCTTAGCTGGAGGATCAATAGTCGCAACCTGATAGGAATGCATCAAGGGATGGATAAAAATAAGGCCAAGGGTATTGATGGTATAGCCAAAGACGATTACGCCAAGAACTTGGAAGTAAACATTTCATTTTTGGTCGAAAGACTAAAGAGAGAAACGTATAATCCAAAGCTGACCAGAAGAACGTATATTCCAAAACTCAATGGCAAAATGAGACCATTAGGTATTTCTTGCTATGAGGATAAGCTAGTAGAAGGTTGTGTAGCCTTAATATTATCTTCAGTATACGAATCTAGGTTCATGGATTTTTCCTATGGATTTAGACCAGCCAAAAGCTGTCACCAAGCAATTGGAGCAGTACGGAAAATAATAACAACTGGAAAGATCAACTGGATAATAGAGGCCGACATTAAGTCGTTCTTTGATACGGTTGACCATAAACAGCTGATAAAATTTGGAGCTTGATATAGAGGATAAAAAGTTCATTAGGCTAATACACAAATTTCTAAAAGCAGGAATAATGGAGGAAGGGAAATTACTGACGAAGGAAGAAGGCACACCGCAAGGAAATGCCATGTCTCCTATGTTAGCTAATGTCTACCTTCATTACGTTCTGGATCTATGGTTCGAACAAACCGTTAAGAAATACTGCAGAGGCGAGGCGTACATAGTAAGATATGCAGACGATTTTGTTTGTATGTTCCAAAATAAGAGCGATGCCGAGAGGTATATGAAGACCCTTAATCTGAGAATGAAGAGATATCATCTCAGTTTAGAACCGACAAAGACCAACCTATTAGAATTCGGCAGATTTGCCATACGTAACGCAAAATGCAGAGGCAAAAGTAAGCCAGAAACATTTAACTTTCTAGGATTCACTTTCTACTGTTCCCAAACCCGGAACAACAAGTTTACGGTCAAAGTAAAAACAGATAGGAAGAAAGTTGCTGATAAACTGAAACGGTTAACAAAATGGTTATATGATCACAGAAATCTCGATATAAAAGAAATATTCCGAAGAGTGAATCAATCACTTACAGGACATTTTAACTACTACGGGATTACCTCTAACTACAGATCGATAAACAATTTTCGGGAAAAGGTAATTAGAATTATTTTTAAGATCCTAAACCGGAGAAGCCAACGCAAGAGCTTTACCTGGGAGAAGTTCAGTAAGCTTCTTAAAGTAATGCCAATTGCAAAGGCGAAGATCTGCTCAGCAACACCGTAAACTTTGAGACTTTTTGGGGAGCCGTATGAGGGAAATCCTCAAGTACGGTTCTAAGAGGGGGGAGCTCAGCAATGGGCTCTTCTACTCGCCTAATTTTTTTAAAATTTTTAAATTTTTTCCGAACATTTTTCCTCGGAAAGTTGAATAAACATATATGGAAGGTATGTTTTATGTATACACAGGAATATTTGGAAGCAGTAGAAAAAGCGATTTGCGATTTACAGTCGGGGAAACGAGTGACTTCGGTTTCTTATGGCGATACGCAAGTTCAATATGCACCGATTAATCTTGCTGATTTACTCAAGCTTCGCAGCCAAATAAAAGCAGGTCTTTCAGAATCGCCCCCTCGCAAACGTCAGGTGATTTTTTCGACCTCAAAGGGGGTTCAATGAACATCTTCCGATCGATCACAAAATTTCTGAAAAGAAAAGCCACGGTAGCTTATGATGGCGCAGGTCATGGAAAGCGTCTTGGAAATTGGCATCCGTCAAATTCGTCTATTAATTCCCTTTTGGCTTCAAATCTTTCAACATTACGAACTCGCTCACATGATATTGTACGCAAAAATCCATACGCGATGAATTCCATTGAAGCGATTGTCTCAAACTGTATCGGAACTGGAATAAAGCCCCAATCAAAAGCAAAAGACGCGGATTTTTGCAAAAAAATTCAAGAGCTTTGGTTGAGATGGACGGATGAATCAGACGCAGCTGAAGTTTGTGACTTCTATGGCTTGCAAGCTCTCGTACTCCGAAGTGTTATCGAATGCGGAGAGTGTTTTGTTCGCATAAAAATCGACAAACGAAATGCGACCGCGCCTTTGAGGTTGCAGATTTTAGAAGCTGAACATTTGGATTCATCAAGGGATGGCCCTTTACCAAACGGAAATGTCATTCGCTCAGGTATTGAGTTCAGCAAAAACGGAAAGAAAGTAGCGTACTATCTTTATAAAGAACATCCGGGTGATTCTTGCTTTTCGGCTTCGAGCAGTGTTCGACTTCCTGCTCATGAAATCTTACACATTTACAGACCGTTGCGACCGGGACAAATTCGCGGTGAACCTTGGCTATCGAATGTTTTGCTAAAACTTCATGAACTCGATCAATACGAAGACGCTGAACTTGTACGTAAAAAAACAGCAGCTATGTTTGCAGGATTTGTGACACGACTCGATCCTGATTCGGAAATGTTCGGCGAAAAAGATACAAACGAACAGGGTGTTGCTTTTGCAGGTTTAGAACCAGGAACAATGCAGTTTTTGGATCCGGGAGAGGATGTAAAGTTTTCAAGTTCTGCAGACGTTGGAGGAACTTATGAAGCATTTATCAAGCAACAACTGAGAGCGATTTCTGTTGGCTTAGGAATTACTTATGAGCAGCTTACGGGTGATCTATCGGGCGTAAATTATTCTTCAATTCGCGCCGGTTTGCTGGAATTTAGAAGACGTTGTACAGCCCTACAACATAATTTGATGGTCTATCAGTTTTGTCGTCCGATTTGGAATAAATTTATCGAGCTTGCTGTGTTAAGCGGAGCAATTGACGTACCAAATGATTCAACATTTCCGCTTGTAAAATGGATTCCGCAAGGTTTTTCGTGGGTTGAACCTCAAAAAGAACAAAAAGCTCAGATGGAAGCTGTTCGCTGCGGTTTCAAATCTCGTGCCGAAGTCGTTTCAGAGCTTGGATACGATGTTGAAGAAATAGACGCAGAAATTTCAGAGGACAATAAGAGAGCTGACAGTTTTGGACTTCAGTTCGACTCAGATTCTCGAACCATTAAAGGACAAAAGGAGCAAGATGATTCAGAAATTATTGAATAAGCCATTGTTATTATCTCCGCAAGGTCTTGAGTCAATCAATGCTGTTGAGTGGTTGCCGACCGAAATTGCAAATCCTTTGAACTATGAACTTCGAAACGGTGTTGCGATTATTCCGATTCATGGCTTACTTACAAAAAGAAGAGAATTATTCTCACCAATTTTCGATTCAACTTCTTATGAAGAAATTGCAGAAACTTTATATGAAGCCTTAGATAATCCTCAAGTTGAAAGAATTTTGCTCGATATCGACAGCCCCGGAGGTGAAGTCAGCGGTCTATTCGATCTTGTCGATTTCATTTTTAATTCACGCAATCAAAAACCGATTTATTCAATTGCAAACGATTACGCCTGTTCAGCAGCCTACGCAATCGCATCAGCAACAGAAAAAATTTTCGTAACTCGTACTTCATGTGTTGGCAGTATTGGAGTTATCGCAACGCATTTAGATGTCAGCGAAGCGGATAAAAAAGACGGAATAAAATTCACAACTGTATACGCCGGCGATAAGAAAAACGATTTGTCTCCGCATGAACTGATTTCTGAAAATGCGATTAATGATCTGCAGGCTGAAGTCGACCGTTTATACGATATTTTTGTAGCAACGGTATCTCGTAACAGATATTTATCCGAATCAAAAATAAGGAAAACTCAAGCAGGAACATACTTCGGACAGAACGCTGTTATTGCGGGTCTCGCGGACGAATTAAGCAGCAATGCATTGAAAGAAATCAGCGCGCAGCCGTTGGTTATATCTAAGGTAAAAATGAAGGGAGAAAACATGACTGAAGATATTGAAGCTCAAATCAGTAGTACTGAAAAGACAGAATGTAGTGAAGTTGAATCGCAGATCAACGAAGTTGAAAAATATAAAGCCGAGGTTTTGGAAATCACAAAACTGTGCAAGCTCGCAAAGGCTGAAAACAGAATTGCGAAATTCATTATGGACGGATTAACCCCCGATCAGGTGAAGGAACAATTATTAAGTATGCAATCACAAAATGAATCAAAAGAAATCGTAAGTGCGATTTATCAAAAAGACGAGCGGAAAGAAAATCCTGTCGTAGTGGCAGCAAAAGCAAGAGTCAAATAAGGAGAAAAGCAAATGAGTATGGAAGAAAACAACAGACTTGGCGACTTACTAAAATACGAAGCCGACAAAAATTATTGTCGAGAAGTAATGACCGTAGCCAGCGGACAAAATCTAGAAATGGGAACCGTTGTCGGAATTAAAACAGCAACTGATGAAATAAAAATCGTTTCTATTTCCGACGAAGAAACTGATGGAAGCGACTTAGCGTTCGGAGTTTTGCTCGAAGATACAGATGCAACATCAGCGGCGAAAAAAGCTCTCGTCATTGCTCGTGACGCAATTCTTGCAAGTGATTATGTCGTATTTCCTACAGATTCAACGGCAGAACAAAAGAAGAAAATCACAAAAGATTTAGAAAAGCGTGGCATCGTAATCAGAAAATCAGCTTAGTTTAGGAGAAAAAAAATGATGATAAACCCATTTGAATCAGACGCCTTCAGCATGACTTCCCTGACGGAGTCGATAAATATTCTTCCGAACAATTACGGAAGATTAGAAGCGATGAATTTATTTCCGCAAAAATCTGTAAGGACTCGCAATATTGCAGTCGAGGAAATGAACGGTGTTTTAAACTTGCTTCCAACACAGATTCCGGGAGGCAATGCGACAGTTGGAACTCGTGGCAAAAGAAAAATGAGGTCTTTTACTATTCCTCACATTCCGCATGATGATGTTGTTTTGCCTGAGGAAGTTCAGGGCATTCGCTCTTTTGGCTCTGAAACAGAATTGCAAGCTATGGCTAATGTCATTACTGACCACCTTCAAAATATGCGAAACAAACATGCAATCACTCTTGAACATCTTCGGATGGGAGCGTTAAAGGGAAATATTCTCGATGCGGATGGAAGCACTCTATATAATCTGTACAACGAATTTGAGATAACGCCGAAAACTGTAAATTTTGCTCTCGGAACAGCCGGAACAGACGTAAAAAAGAAATGTCTCGAAGTCGTTCGGCACATTGAAGACGATCTCTATGGTGAATTTATGACAGGTGTACATTGCTTGGTTTCTCCAGAATTTTTCGACGCGCTTACTTCCCATTCAAAGGTAAAAGAGGCTTATGAAAGATGGCAGGAAGGCGCAGCTTTGCGAGATGATATGCGTTCAGGTTTCACTTTCGGAGGGATTACTTTCGAAGAATATCGCGGACAGGCGACCGATCCTGATGGAAATG
>CADBNZ010000029.1 GCA_902796155.1 uncultured Pseudomonadota bacterium | reverse complement strand
CACTTGAAGGAAACAGAATGGCGCTTCAATCATCGTCATGAAAATATTTACAAATTGTTATTAACTAATCTCAGATCTTATCCCCTCCAATGTAGTCAAGAACCTTACCTTAATATTCTAAAAAATATTCCGATATATGCAAAAAAAAGCTTGACATGATATGATTTTTGTGCTACTATACGTATAGATTTGTTACATGGTGTTTCAAATCAGGTTTTAGCAACTTAGATAATAGGAGAATAGATATGAAGAAATTGCTATATACTATCGCATTGGCTGGAGGAGTAACTTTCATGCCTGCTGTCCAGGGAATGGATATCAGTGAAGAAGAAAACCAGCTTATAGAAAGAAGTCAAGCTCGGATAGCTCAAATTAGACATGAAAAAAAAGTTAGAAGAGAAAAATTAGAAGCGGAATTGTGTACTTTCGATTGCCAGAAAGCAGTAAATGTACTTGAAGCAAAACGCAATGAATATGATAAAATAAAGGAAGCATTTTATAGATCTAATGCTTTTCAAAACTCTATAAATCTGCAGCAATTTAGGGCTGATCACCCAGAGTATGTTCAGTTTGAGCGTGAGTATCAATTATTTTACTCTCCAGGTGTAAATCAAGATTTATCATTTGGTATTGCTGTATTAAAAAAAGCAGGAGTAAATAAACGTACACAAGTGGAAGAACTTACAGAAAATGAAATGGATACTTTAATGGACGAATCTGGGCTTTTATATTCGACGGTTGATGCTATAAAATATGCAGCTAGTCTTAAAAACAATCAATAATACAAAAAACAAAAGAAGGACAGCTTCGTTCTGCTTCCCTTCTTTTGTTTTTTGTATATAACGAGTAGAAACGTATTTTTATATCTACGAAAAATACCGTTTTATGAATGCGTGGTATATTTTCGATAGGCACAGCAAATCGTCGACTTTTGCACGCTCATTTTTTTGATGCATATTCGCATCCAATAGTCCAAATTCTATTATATTGCAGTATTTGATCATATAGCGCCCGTCGGATGTTCCGCCAGCACACGAAAATTCGGGACTTTCTCCTGTGACTTCGTTAATTGCCGATGATATCAGAGATTTAAGTTTTTCATCATCGCAGCAGTAGGCATCTCCGCTTACATTAAAGTCCAGCGAGACGTTGTATTCTTTTGCTTCTTGCTCACATATTTTTTTCAAATCTTCAGAATTATAGTCGGAGCTGTATCTTATGTTTATATTTGCCGAAGATTCTTCAGGTGCAACGTTTTCAGCATAATTGTTTGTGAATAACATTGTCGGTTCAAGATTCGTTTTCGGAAAGCTTTTATCTTTGTGTTTCCATTCATATTCCAGCATTCGCGATATATATTTGCAAAGATTGGATAATGAGTTTACATATCGTCCCTGCTGAGCAATATGGCCTTGTTTACCCTTCGATTTCACCTTTATATTTATGCTTCCTCTGTGGCCTATATAGACTCTATCGCCCATTTTTTCATGAGATGAGGGCTCGCCTATTAAACAATCGTATGGCAACTTTCCGTACTCTTTGCACCAGTCAATTAAAGCCCTGATGCCTTGTTCAGTGCCAATTTCTTCATCTCCTGTTATTAATATGACAATGGAACCATCGAAATTATCGCCGTTTTGCATGATAAATTCCGATGCAGCGCAGCAAAAAGCGGCAATTCCGCCCTTCATATCGCACACACCACGGCCGTATAAATAGCCGTCTTTTAAAACAGCGTCAAATGGTTCAACTTTCCACATTTCGCCTGCAGGAACGACATCTGAATGCCCTAAAAAACCTAATATTTTCTTATCAGAAGTGCCATATCTCGCAAATAAATTCTTTACACGATTTTTTCCGTCAGGAGACATAAAATTCAATACGTTTGTTTCAAAACCAGCTGCCGAAAGATAATCTGCTACGCAGTCGATTGCTCCATCATCTTTTGGAGTCACACTTTTGCACTTAATGAGTTTTGAACAGAGAGAAAGTACGTCGTCTATCATTTTAAAACCTCAATAAATCATTGACGGATGTTTTTTTTCTGGTTTCAGCGTCGCTTTTTTTTACAATTACAGCGCAGGAAAGATTCACGTTCCCTGATGGATACATTCCCGGAACAACAACTGAGTAAGACGGAATTTTTCCATACGTTATTTCCCCTGAAGCTTTGTCCAGAATTTTCGTTGAAGCGGTGAGATGTACGCCTGTAGAAACAACAGCTCCTTCTTCAACAATAACTCCTTCCATTACAGAACTTCCAGCGCCTATAAAACAATTATCCCCTATAATTACGGGATTTGCTTGAAGAGGTTCCAGCACACCTCCGATATTTACTCCTGCGGAAATATGACAGCGCTTGCCAATTTGCGCGCAACTTCCTACAAGAGAGTAGGTATCGATCATCGTTCCTTCATCTATGAAAGCTCCTACATTGACAAACGCTTGCATTATGACCACAGACTTCGCAATATGAGCGGAATAGCGGATAATAGCTCCGGGAACAGCACGGAAACCAGCGTTTATAAAGTCTCCTTCCGTCCAATTAGTTGTTTTTAGAGGTACTTTGTCAAAGCATGAGGTTCCGCCATATTCCATCACTTTTGATTTTGAATGCTTAAAATATAATAAAATGGCCTTTTTTACATATTCATTAACAATATATTTGCCGTTAATTTTTCCCGTGACCCTGATTTTTCCATTATTTAGGGCGTCCATTATTTTCTCTATGCAGGAAGTATCATTTGAACGGCCTTCCCAGAGATTTTCTACTTCGATTCTTAAATTTTCTTCTAACATTTTTGTAACAAAAACTATTATCTATAACAAAAAAACAAACAAGCATTATATTATCATCCATATATACAGAATTAAAAACGAAAAAATATTTCAGAATTTATATATTTTTCTTAAAAATTATCTTGATTTGATTAAAAAACTTATTGTAAGATGCTGTCAGTGTCGGATTGCAAAGTTACTGTTAGAGCGAGCTATCATAACTTTACTCCTCGCATTTTCAACGTTTTTCGTTTTACGAAAAATCTAAGAGGACTTTGAGGAAATCCGAATTTGTGACGCATACTCCGTCATAAGTTGAGCGGAAGACCATGTGTTCTTTTTGAATACAGTTTCCAGACACTAAAGTTCATTTTACCTCCATATTACCTTAGCGGGATTATCTCGCTAAGGTTTATCTTTTTTGTGATTAGCATTTTAAGAATCTTTTTTGAAAAAATGCGCCAATGCTGTACAATCCTACCCCGTAATAAAACTAAATATTTTTGGAGATTCTTGAATGGATGAAGAGAAACGCAATGTTCTGATATTTTTTGCTGTTTCAATATTGATAATGCTGATATATCCGTATTTTCTTGGTAATCAAGGGAGTGAAATAGCGGTTGAACAGCAGCAAAAAGTCGTATCAGTCAATGGTACGAGTGCAGAAGAGACTCTTGTTTCAGCCAATTCTGCTCCTAGATCGTTTATTACATCGAAAGATCCGGTAAAAGCCGTTGAAATTCGTATAAATTCCAAAAAATTGAGAGGAGTTATTTCTACTCTTGGCATGCAGTTTAATAATGTCCTACTTAAAAACTACAAAGAAGACGACAGGCTCGAAAATGTATCTGTATTCGGAAAGTTGGATGATGACAGGAAATATTACGCTTCGCTTGGATGGGCTTCGGATGATTCAAATGTAATTCTTCCAGATAATGACACAATTTGGGAGACAAAATCGAAAGAACTGACAGAAAATACACCAGTTACCGTAACTTGGGATAATAAAAACGGATTAGCATTTGAGCGTCAAATATCTGTGGATGACAATTATGTGGTAACAATAACAGATAAAGTACGCAATTATGGCGATCGTGCGATAGCGCTGAAATCATCGACAAAGATTCATCGAGAGTTTGAAAAAGATTACACAAATACATGGTCTGCCTACGAAGGCCCTCTTGGCTACCTCAGCGGAAAACTCGAGGAAGTCAGTTACAAAGATCTCGTAAAATCAGGAAAAATCGATCACAAGACTATAGGCGGATGGTTTGGAATTACAGATAAATATTGGCTTGTTGCTTTTATTCCAGAACAAAACGCAGATCTGAACGTATCATATTCGCACTTAACCGAAGGAAATAAGGACGTATACAATGTAGACAGCAACAGTGCGCCTATGGTTGTTGCTCCCTCGCAGGAAATTTCAAAAACTTATCACATATTTTTAGGTGCGAAAGAAATAAACACTTTGGATATGTACGAAGAAAAGCTCGGAATTAAACATTTTGATTTGGCGATAGATTTTGGTTATCTGTACATACTTACAAAGCCGCTGCTCTATTCTTTGGTGTTTATAAAAGATTTCGTTGGGAATATGGGGCTCGGTATTCTTTTGCTTACGCTTATAATAAAGCTGCTTCTTATGCCTCTTGCGCAGAAATCGTATCGATCAATGAATCGTATGAAGTATATTCAACCAAAAATTAAGGAGATTCAAAGAAAGTACGCAAATGATAAAGTAAAACTTGGACAAGCTGTGTCAGAAGTATATCAAAAAGAAGGAATAAGCCCTGTGGGCGGTTGTTTGCCTGCACTGTTGCAGTCTCCTGTATTGTTCGCTTTGTATAAGATACTTTATATTTCCATAGAAATGAGGCAAGCACCATTTTACGGATGGATTTCTGATCTTTCGCTTCCTGATCCTGTTTTGATATTCAATTTAGGTGGGTTGCTTCCGTTTGATCTTCCGGGATTTCTGCAAATTGGTATATGGCCGATTCTTATGGGAATTTCCATGTATTTGCAGCAGAAAATGACGCCAACATCGCCGGATCCTACTCAAGCGCAGATGATGCTTATTATGCCGATAATGTTTACGTTTATGTTCGCGCAATTACCGTCGGGACTTGTGATTTATTGGACATTCAGCAATATATTGTCCTTGATTCATCAGTACGTGATGATCAAATCGGACGAAAAGACAGCAAAAAATAAAAGTCAAAAGACTGAAAATGACGGCAATTAAGGAGCTTTTTTGCGCAAAACCGAAATTTATCGCAGGAGCTTCATCGATTGAGCAAATACCGCATAATTTATTTATGCCTGAGGTTGCCTTTGTGGGACGGTCAAACGTCGGAAAATCATCGCTAATTAATGCCGTTGTAGGCGATAAGAACTGTGCGCGAGTTTCAAAAAGTCCAGGAAGAACTCAACAGATAAATTTCTTTACTTTATCAGATAAAATATCCATAGCTGATTTGCCCGGGTATGGTTATGCGGCTGTTTCGAAGAAAATGAGGAAATCTTGGGATAATTTAATACTTGATTATTTACGAGGTCGTCAGAATTTACGCAGAATTTTTCTTTTGATTGATTCTCGTCATGGTTTTAAATCCGCAGACGAAGAAATAATGGACATATTGGACGACAGTGCAGTGGTTTATCAAATAGTTCTGACGAAAATCGATAAAATCTCAAACATTTCAGGTATAAAACAAAGAATCGAAGCAAACATATCTACACATACAGCAGCTTTTCCTGAGATATTTGCTACAAGCTCAGAAAAAATGATTGGGATTTCTGAAGTACAAAAGGCGATCGCAACCTTTTCTTAATCTTTCTGCTTTATTATCCCTAGCATGATGATAAGTATGGAAAAACTTATAAAAGATAAATCTTCAGGTCTTGCTGCATTGGAAGCTGCTTTAACTTTTCCTGTGCTATTAATGGTTATATTTTTCATAATTGAGCTTATAAGAATAAATAACACCAGAACGGTAATGGATAGTATGGCTCTTGAGGCTATTTTGGAATTTATTGCCACAAAAAGTACCACAAATTTTGAAACTATAATAACGAAACATAAGCCAGCGGCAATTCCAAGAGATAATATCAAATATTATTTTACAGTATATGAGAGCTTAGAAAAGATGTGCGCAACTGATCCTTATGGGAGTGAGGAAGTTTTCTGGCCGGCTGGGGATGTATACGATGCGTCAGCTAAGACAGCATATGTTGATAGCAACAGGGATAAAAGTTTTTTTGAAAGAGATAGCACAAGTGGTAACAATGGTTATATATCTCTTACTAGTCATACAGATCCATTAACAACGTCGTCGATTGATAGCGCGAGTAAGATATCAGGCAAAGCCTTTGTCCTTACTTTCGTATGTGATTTTAAATTCTCCAGCGCTTTTGTTAAAAAATTATTCGCGGGAGGTTCCAATACCGTAGATAAAGAAAGATTTCTTATATGGGGTAGGGGAGTCGGAGTATGTGATTGATATTTTTCGGATATGTTTCATATTTTTTCTGATTACGATATAATTCACACGTTTTTCTGATTTTGATTTTTTATTGAGGTTAAATAGCATGAAGAAAACTTTAATTTATACAACAGTTGCAGTACTTGGTGTTTTGTCGATCGGTGGATGTGCAAGGAATATATCATCTTCATCTTATGATGCGCGAAAAATAGGAGCAGCATCTGAAACTTATGAATGTACGGTTGTTAGCGTACGCAAAGTTATGGTTGAAGAAGGAGATTATCTGGAAAATAACATGACTGGTGCTCTTATGGGAGCAGCAGCTGGCGGAGTTTTAGGGAATATGATCGGCGGTGGACGTGGAAGAACGGCAGCAACGGTAGTCGGTGCTTTGGCTGGTGGCGCTGGTGGTGCATTGGCTGAGAAACACCTTAAATCACAGGAAGGGCTTGAGTATGTCGTGAAGTTGCCTTCCGGAGCCATGAGAACAGTAGTTCAAGGACTTGATAATCCACTATATCAAGGGCAAGCAGCTTTGCTGATTATTGATCGTAATCGTGCACGTGTTGTTCCGAAAAATTATTAGTTTTCTTAATATGAGGGGGCGTATCATGCCCCCCTTTACAACATAAATTATTTCCGTGAATAAATTAATTCCATCTGAAAATATAAATGTTGCCGTCGATGTTTTATTAAACGGTGGGTTGGTAGCATTTCCGACAGAAACAGTCTACGGCTTAGGTGGAAATGCTTACTCCGATAGCGCTGTAGCATCTATTTTTTCTTGCAAAAAAAGATCGGAATTTAATCCTCTGAGCATTTGTTACAAGAATTTAGAAAGTGCTGTGAATGATGTAGTGATTACAAATTATGCTCATCGCATAGCCGAAAAATTCCTGCCAGGACCGATTACATTAGTACTAAAGCGAAAAATCGATACAAAATTATCTCTACTTTGTTCTGCGGGATTGGATACAATAGGAATTAGAATCCCGGCAAATCCTATCGCACTTAATCTGCTTTCTCATTTGGATTTTCCCTTAGCAGCTCCAAGCGCCAATACTTCAGGGAATTTGAGCCATACGACGGCAGAGTCAGTCAATGAAGATTTGGATGGCGTGGTTATTTTAGACGGAGGCAAATGTAATCTTGGAATAGAATCGACAATCGTTGATTGCTCCGAAGAAAAACTGATTATCAGGAGGCAAGGGGCAATAACAGCAAATGATTTAGCACAAAAATGCGGCTTTTCAGTTAATGAAATTAAATTCGAAGAAAAAACAAAGAGGTTCATTTTAAAAAAGAGGATTATATTAAATGTCTTATCTGTAAATGCCAATGACGCATTACTGGCTTTCGGGAAAACGCAAAAATTTTCTTGCAAAAAGATTCTAAATTTGAGCGAAAACGCAAATCTAAACGAAGCGGCGGCTAATCTGTTCTCGATGTTACAGGAACTTGATAACAGCGATGCTAAGAGAATTTGCGTAATGCCAATACCAAACATGGGAATAGGAGAAGCAATAAATAGTCGTCTCAATTCTGTTGTTCAATCTTGATTGAGCTAAAAATTCGCGATTTCCGGCAAAAATCTGTTAAACACAGCAACAAATTGCGCAAGAATTCCTATTCGGTTTTTTTGGATTTTTTCATCATTGGCATTTACAAGCACATTTGTGAAAAATTCCGATGTCGCTTTTTCTGTATTCAAAGAGCATTTTAATTTCTCATCAAATTTATCCACTACATTTAAGTTGCTATCTTCAAGTTCAATCATACTTTTTTCAAAATCTTTTATTTCTTCAAAAAAGGTTTTTTCTGCTTTTTCTATAAACAAAGATTCATCAACTAACGTTCCCGAATTTCCTTGCACAATATTTTTCGCTCTTTTATATATACTTATTACTTGTTCGCCAATTTCACTCTTCAGCGCGGCATTTAATATTTTCGCTTTTTTCTGCATGCTTTGAATATCCTGCGGAACAGCCATAACGGAACTTATAACATCATGTTCTATTCCATCTTCTTTTAGAACAACACGCAATCTATCAGCAATAAATGTGATTACACAGTCAACCGTGTTTGGACTCATATTTTCTTTTGAATCTTGTCGCAAACGTTCGAAAGTTTTTTCAATAATTTTCCGCAAATCAATATTTATGCCGTATTTCATTATGATTTTTACAATTCCGATTGCCGCTCGTCGCAAAGCAAAAGGATCTTTCGAGCCAGTAGGAATTTTTCCTATAGCAAATAAACTTGTTATTGCATCGATTTTATCCGCCATTGAATATAAAGCGCAAAGAGGAGAGTAGAGATCGTCGACCATTTTATACTGATCGCGAATTATATCGCAAACTTCTTCAGATTCTCCTTGAAAACAAGCATAGTGCGCTCCCATTATTCCTTGCAGTTCTGTAAATTCACATACCATGCTTGTAGCAAGATCACATTTCGCCAGCAGTGCTGCCCGTTTTAAAATCTCTTTTGCATTTTTCGGAAGCATAAGTTGTT
>CADBNZ010000028.1 GCA_902796155.1 uncultured Pseudomonadota bacterium | reverse complement strand
TAAAAATACTCTCAGAAGAAGATTTTGAAAAAATAATCAAAAAAATTTCGCGAAGTTAACACTTAATAAAACAATTTTGGTTCAAAAACTGTTTTAAGTAACGGGTTTTTGTAACATGAGTTTTTTTAGTAGTGCCGTGCGGCTTATCCGTAAAAAGGGAATGAAAGATTCTCAAGATACGATAAAAGTAACTGATAATGCAGAGTTCGCAGAATCAGATAAATCTCTTGAGTTGGATTTTTCTTTAAGGAATTATGCAAAAGAATCCTTCTCTGTTCTTATCATACATCCGCTTTCTGCGTGTATGCATAAGATTCTGAGAGCAGCTTCTTTTGTGATATCAGGCGTTTTGGTTGGAGGACTTATTGCGCTTATCACTTGTTTAATAGCTCTTCAGTTCGGTTCGGTTGAAAATACTGTTATCTCGGCATATTTACTCAACAAAGTTGAAGAAATGCTTCCTGATACGGATTTATCCATAAAATCAGCGATGTTGCAGTGGAATAGTGACGCCAGCTCTGTTGAAATATGCTTGAATAAAGTTCGATTTGACGATTTCTTCATTCCGAAAGTAACGATTCTTCCGAATTATACAGAATCTTTCAAACAACAACGATTCGTAGCTGATACAATTTCCGTTGAAAAACCAAGGATTTCATTAGATATCGCAAATGATTTTAAAACAGTGTCCATAAATCCGAATCTTTTGAAAGGTGGAAATAACAAAGTATTTTTTGAACCTATTTCCAGTCTCAAAGAAATAAAAGACGGTTTAATTGGCACAAATAACAATGCTCTTATCAAAATTATAAATGCTGATGTTTCGATAGCTGAAAATGGCCTGCGTTGGAATATGCAGAATTTATACTGCGAGCACAAGTTGGGAGAAGATTTGCCTAGGGTCATTGATTTTCGTTCGATTTTACCAGGGCTGAAATATTTATCTTCTATAAGAATAGCGAAGTCTCTTGATGGTTACGACTTAAAAATCAATTCGTTAAATCCAGCAGTTGTGTACGAGTCATTTATTTCGAGAGGTACACCGCTTGAGCCGTTCTTACCTCTTATTCAGGGATATAATCTGCCTGTTTCTGGAGATATCAAACTGCAACTCAATCCTAATAAAACTTTGAAGGAATGCTCTTTTAATTTGATAGCAGCAGATGGCAGTATAAGGATTCCTAATCGCAATACATTGGCTTTGAATTTGGGAAAGAGAATCGATAACGGAAGCATTTCTGGAACAATTTATGGAAACAGAATGAATATCGATTCAATAAATGTTTCGTATGGCAATTCCGGAGTTCAACTTACAGGGCTTTCGATTCCGTTGATTAATTTCCATTTCTTGGATGTAGCCAACGTTGACGGAACTCTTAGTTTGACCAATGTAAATATGAAGGAAATGCATACAATACTTCCTCCTAATATATCTAAGTCGATTGTTCCTATTTTCCATAATTGTTTGCCGGGATTCCGTTTGGATTTACTAAAGTTTGATCTAAAAGGAGCGATTGCATTCGGCGATAGAATTAGCGATGAAAGATTGTCGGTTAGCCAGGGAATTTTCAAAATTCATGATGCAAAAATCCCTGTTGGTGAACATATTGCAACAAAAGTTGATGCAACTGGCGTTGTAAAAACCGATGGATTAGACATCAAAATTTCAAATGCTATGTTTGGAAATACGAAAGTAAACAGCGGTATATTCTTTATCTCTAATCAAGATAATTCTTGGATAGGAAAAGTAAACGCAGATATTCCTATTATGGATATTTCGACTTATGCTCCTGAGTTTTCAGACAGATTAGCAGCACTTCCTTTGAATAAACTTGGCATAAAAGGAACTGCGAAAGTCGATCTGAAGCTCGTGCGTGTAGTTGGTGATAAATTGGAGGGACAGAGTTTGCCTTTCAGAATGGTGGAGGGCGATGGAACAATCTGCTCCGAAGATAATGCAAAACAGCTGAAACTTTCTTGGAATGAGCACGGTTTGTCTGCTGTTGCGGATGTAAATAACGGAAAAAACAGTACACATTTCAAGATAGAGGAAGATTTCGCTAATGGAGCAGGAATAAGCGACTTCCGTTGTAAAGGAAATTCAGAATTTTTGGCAGAATTAATGCCTTTTGCTGCTCAAAGTTTGAAGGAAAATTTCGATTTGAAGCTAACAAACTCATGGGATACTAAAGGAGAAACGGCGGATATAGTTGTGGATTTGAAAAATGCAGCCTTAAATCTTCCGGTTATAGGCAACGTAAAGACCACAGAGGAAGTTGGGAAATTCAGTACTCATATTCGCAAATATCCTGATAGGATTTTGCTCTCAAAAATGGTTTTGGATACTCCAAAGACGAAGATAAGTGGACAAATCACTACCGACACTAATTGGAATGTTACTGAATGTGTCGTTGATAATATTGTGATGGATGGTATATCAGCGAAAGCAAATATTCTGAAAAAGAATGATAGTAAAGCTATTGTTTCTTTGGTTGGAGATTCCTTTGACGCAAACAAGCTGCTTAAATTGTTCGGGCAAGCTAAAAAGAATATGAAACTTGTAACATATCTAAACATCAAAGAACTTTCTTTCAACGATAATAAAGTAAAGAATGTGAAAGGAACGCTTGATATTCTCGGAGGAAAAATAGTAAACGGAGCTTGTATAGGTGTTATCGGCGAATCTACGATTGCTTTGAATACAAAAGACATCAAAAATAGCAATGACTATCTGCTTTCTATATCAGCCTCAAACGCTGGTGATTTCATAAAGACATTAGGTATAGGGGATTCAATTAACGGCGGAAACATCAGTTTTGTGCTGAAATCATCCAGAATCACTCCTGATGGTTCTATGGCAGGTGCATTTGAGATAAATAACTTCCTTGTGAAGAATAATCCGCAACTTACGAAACTTATCTCGTTGTCATCGCCTAATTATCTCACGGGAACAGATCTTGTAGTTGGATTTAATACATGCACGGGAAGCATAATTTCAACGAACGGAAGAATAAAGATAGAGAACTGCAAAGCTGTCGGACCAACAATCGCTGTTTCACTAGATGGAGAGTATGACAGGGTGAATGATGATTGGAAGATTTCGGGACTGCTCTTGCCTATGTCATCTATCAATGCTCAAAATATGAGTGGGCACTTGGCGGTAAACTTCGGTATCAATGGTTCTTATTGGAATCCGAATATATCTGTAAGTACGCCAAAGTTTGTCCCTAATGATACTTTGTCAGAGCTTTTTGGGAATATGATTCCGCAATTGAACAATACGAATTACATCAACAACAGTACAGAAGCTGGTGCCGTAATTCCTATTTCAGGGATAAAGGATCCTTATGCTCAGGAAGCTTTTGACAGGGCGGTGCCTAGTGCCTCAGCAACAGCGTCTGCACCTGCAAAAAAGAAGGTACGTAAGATCAAACATCGTGATGAAAAGTTCGGTGTGAAGATTAATCGTGGTTTGAGGTCAGAAAATACATTAGATATGGGAGAATAGATCATGAACATGAACATAAATAACAGTAAAGTAGCGACAATATTACTCGGTGGCATTCTTGTAGCAATAGCTAGTATTTCTTTTCTGAATGAAAAGAGTAAGAATAGTCATGCTCATAGGAATATATGCGTAGAAGGCTTTGTCGAAAAAGAAGTTGTGGCTGATACGGCAGATTGGACGCTGTGTTTCGAGCATATAGGTACCGATCAGCAGGCTATTGAGCAAAAAAATGCCGAAGAAAAAGTTGCGGTTAATAAGTTATTGATAGATCAAGGTATTTCTCAGGAAGAAATTGAGATGTATAACTACGTTAGGGAAGATTATTCAAGACGAAATGATAACAATTCTCCCGTAAAATACCGTGTAGGATATTATGTTCGAGTAAAAACCGACAAATTAAACGTGGTTACCAACCTTAAAAACAATATTTCCAAACTCTTGGGAGGAAATTACGGCCTTGTTAAGAACTCTTTGAAGGTTTCTTGCTCTAATCAAGAGAGTATTAATAGGGAGTTAGCTCGTTTGGCCGCTGAAAACGCAATGGAAAGAGCGAAAGATCTCACAAAATTCTTGAATGTAAAACTAAAAAAGATTGTATCGATAGAAGCTCCGAATTTTTGGAGTCAATCGAGCATTCCTGAGGCAGATGACATGATAATAAACGGTGTTGGTCTGACAGCCAAGGCACTAGCGCCGAATCAAGCGGAAGACAATGCATCTGAAGCACTGACAAAGCAGAAAATGCACGCGTCAATAAAGATGAAAATTGCGATAAAGTAGGCGCGCTATATTCGCTCTATATATGAGGCAACAGAATGTTCTATATTCGTTGCTTCATATAAGGAAAATCAGCTTTCTTTTTCACCCATTCTTTCCAAAAAATGAATATCGAAATTCGCTTTGATTACATCTGGATTATTTGCAAGGCGCAAATGCAAAGGGATTAAAGTATCGACTCCTTCAATAACATATTCATTTAGTGCACGACGCAAGCGAGCTAAGCATTGCTCTCTATTGCGAGCATATATTATTAATTTCGCTATCAAACTGTCGTAATACGGAGGGATTTTGCATCCGTCGAATAATGCGCTGTCGACTCGAACGCCAGGACCGCCTGGACAATGATAATTGGTCACTTTTCCTGCAGAAGGCATAAAAGTATCAGAATTTTCGGCATTTATTCTGCATTCAATAGCATGCCCTCGGAAAACAATATCATCTTGTGTAAAAGAAAGTTTTTCTCCTGCTGCAACTAAAATTTGTTCTCTGATAAGATCAACACCTGTAATCATTTCAGTTATAGGATGTTCGACTTGAATACGAGTATTCATTTCTATAAAGAACAATTCGCCATTTTCGTACAGAAATTCGAGCGTTCCGACGCCTAAATATCCTAATTCCGACATGGATTTTGCGATTTTTCGTCCAAATTCAGCTCTAAATTCAGGTGTAAGAACTGTACTTGGCGCTTCTTCCCAAACTTTTTGATTGCGTCGCTGTAAAGAGCAGTCTCTTTCGCCTAAATGTACAGCATTTCCGAATTTATCAACGATAACTTGAAACTCAATATGTCGTGGATTCGCCAAATATTTCTCGAGATAGACACGGTCATTCCCAAAAGATATCCCAGCCTCTCTGCGAGCGGTCTCATAAGCCTGCACAAACTCATCTTTCGAGTGAGCGACCTTCATACCACGACCACCACCACCGCCAGCCGCTTTAATCAATACTGGATAGCCGATTTCATCTGCTGTAGTAATGGCTTTTTCAAGACGAGTCACCGCTCCTTCTGAACCAGGAACTGTTGGCAGTCCAAGTCTTGCAATTGTCTTTTTCGCCATGATTTTATCGCCCATCATAGCTATATGCTCGGCTTTCGGACCAATAAAAGTTAGTCCGTGTTCCGCAACCATATGCGCAAATGTCGCGTTTTCACTGAGGAAACCAAATCCTGG
Source organism: uncultured Pseudomonadota bacterium (assembly GCA_902796155.1). Classification (GTDB taxonomy): domain Bacteria; phylum Pseudomonadota; class Alphaproteobacteria; order UBA3830; family UBA3830; genus BNWE01. Next base: position 841 of record CADBNZ010000028.1, on the reverse strand, counting down.
GTGAATAGCATCAGCTCCTGTAATACAAGCAGCCGAAATGATTGACGGAATATTTAGATAACTTTCGCGAGGGGAGGGCGGTCCAACGCAAACGCTCTCATCTGCGAGTCGAACGTACATAGCATCGGCGTCTGCTGTTGAATGAACAGCAACTGTACTTATTCCTAAATCCTTGCAAGCCCTCAAAATTCTAAGGGCAATCTCTCCTCGATTGGCTATCAGTATTTTTTTTATCATTAAAAACGCTTTTAATTAATCAACAATAATGATCGGATCTCCATACTCCACAGGCTGAGCATCTTTTACGAAAATGTGCTTTACTACGCCTGAGCGAGGAGCCTTAATCATGTTCATAACCTTCATTGCCTCAATTATGAACAAAGTCTGACCTTGAGAAACCGTATCACCGACAGAAACAAACGGTGCTGCTTCTGGCCCTGGGGACAAATACACTGTACCAACCATCTGCGCTTCAATAACTCCTGGATGATTCTCGAGGTTGTCACCCGCTACCGGCATCGGTGCCGAAGTACCTTCCGACGGTGTTGTCAAACCTGCTACTACAGACGGCGTCGGCTGTACGGAAACAGGAACTACCGCTTGCGGAACAGAACGCAGCACCTTAATTCTTAGCGAATCAATTTGGTACTCTATCTCTGTTAAATCAGTTTCTCTTAAAAGTTCTGCCAGAGCTCTTACTGCATCTGGATCTATCTTGACTTGTTGAGCCACATTAACCTTTCATTGGTAATTATCTAACCAAAAATCAATGGTGGGCACAGCAGGGATCGAACCTACGACCACTACGATGTCAACGTAGTGCTCTACCTCTGAGCTATGT
>CADBNZ010000027.1 GCA_902796155.1 uncultured Pseudomonadota bacterium | reverse complement strand
AACGATGGTGTTGTACGCTTCCGTAATTTGTTTCGCGACTTCGTCAGGTGTTCCTCTGATAATTTTCACTTGCGGATAGATATTATTCTCAACGGAATAATCGAGCATTTCTTGCGTTTCTTTAATTCCTCCAATCATGGAACCGTAGATTTTGCGATTCGGAGTAAAGACAAATGAATGCAAACTTATTGATGGAAGATTCTGTGTCGCAGGCAATCCGACAATAGCAAATTCGCCTCCAAACGACAGCATTTTCAGATATGCCGACATATCATATTTAGCTGGAATTGTGCTGAGAATAAAATGAAATTCGTTGAGATGATCTTTGCTGAAATCCGCATTTTTAGAGACATTTACAAATTCTTTTGCTCCCATTTTTATCGCAGCTTCGCGTTTTTCTTCTAATACATCAAACACTGTGACATCTGCACCGATTTTTACAAGATACTGAACCGCCATGTGTCCCAGTCCGCCGAATCCCGCAACTGCGACTTTATCGCCTTTACGAATTCTCGAAAATTGAATCGGTGAATAGGTCGTAATTCCAGCACAAAGCAACGGCGCGACTTTTTCCATATTCGCTGTTTTCGGTACTTGTACAGCAAAATCTTCGGAAATTACGATGTTGTTAGAGTAGCCTCCCTGCGTAATTTCTCCTCCGTGGAATTTATCCGGCGATGCGTAGGTGAAAACAACATCATGGCATTCTTGCTCACGATTACGACGACAAGTGTCGCAATTTGGATTTTTGCAGGCATTTACCATACATCCGACTCCGGCATAATCGCCAACCTTAAATTTCGTGACATTTTTTCCGACTTGAGTGACTTGCCCAACGATTTCATGCCCAGGTACCATTGGATAATGCTCTTTTTCATTCCACTCTGAACGCGCCTGATGAATATCGCTATGGCAAATTCCCGCATACATTATTTTTATGAGAATATCGTTGTCTCCGACGGCATGCCGTTCAAATTCATACGGCTTAAACGGACCGTCCTTGCTGAACATTGCATATCCTTTTGACTTTATCTTTTCCATACTTCCTCCTATTTTGCTTGCCTCTGCAAAGTTAAAACATAAAAACAACTACTGACATTATAAACGCTAAAATTCTAGCCATGTATCTCTCCCAGCTGCTGAATATCATGTGGTTAATCGCATTACTAAACCATGGTAATGACAAAAAGTAAAAAATAAGTTAACAAAATTAACCTTTTCTTAAAGTTTTATGTGTATTCTCTAAAGAGAGATATTTGACTACAGAAAGGAAAACGCATGCTAAATATATTGAAAAAATTGTTTGCATTGTTCGCTGGATTAACTTTGATGTTCGGTTCGGTTGATGCTGAACAAAGTGGAAATGTTAAAACTAAAAAAGCTCTGATTGTTTATTTCTCGCACACTGGAAACACAAAACTAATTGCAGAGCGCGCACAAAAAGAACTTGCCGCAGTGAATTATCTGGTCGATTTACATCGCCTTGAGCCAACAAAACCATATCCTGAATACGGAGACGAATTGAGAGATTTAGCTAAAGAAGAAACTGAAAACGATAATTGCAGACCTGAATTTGAAGCAATAAATGTCGATGCGCAATCTTATGATGTAATTTTTATCGGAACGCCAGTCTGGTGGTATAAAGCTCCGAAAATCGTGTTATCGTTTTTGGAAAAACAAGATTTTTCAAATAAAAAAGTACGCTTTTTCATAACGCACGGAGGTGGACCTGGAGCCTTGCATAAGCGATATGGAAACGGCGTGTAAGGGTGCGAAATTCGGAGAAAATATCGATATTTACGGCAATTATCCTGGAAATGGAGAAATTGATTATGAAAAAGTAGCTCCGTGGGTGGAAAAAATTAAAAATGAAGATGAATAGGAGAATCGTTCATGAAAAACTTAATAAAAATCGCGATGGCATCACTACTATTTTTAAGTGGATGTGAATCGGGAAATTTTGTGGATAAAAATTCGGAGAAAATTATGACAGAAAAATCAGTACCTTTAATTGTTCTTAGCAACGGAACGAAAATTCCGCAACTCGGACTCGGAACATATCATCTCGCAGAAGGAAAAGAAGCTTACGAATCTGTTCTGGCAGCGTTGAAAGCAGAATATCGTCACATAGATACGGCTCATGCATATCAAAATGAGCGCAGTGTCGGAAAAGCGATTAAAGACAGCGGAATTTCTCGCGACCAAATTTGGTTAACGAGTAAATTGTGGCCAAATGAATATGGAGAAGGAAAAACACTAAAGGCTCTTGATAAAATGCTAGATCGCCTCGGCGTAGAGTATCTCGATCTTGTATATTTGCATCAGGCAGTCGGAGATTATCTCGGCGCATGGAAAGAATTAGAGCAAGCATTAAAAAGTGGGAAAGTGCGAGCTATCGGTATTTCTGATTTTGATATAACCGATGAGATTTTCAATTCATTAGTCGAAAAAGTGAACATCAAGCCTCAGATTTTTCAAATAGAATGCCATCCTTACGCACAGCGCGATTATTGGCATCAAATGGCGAATAAGCACGATATAAAAGTCGAATGCTGGTTCCCTCTCGGCGGTCGTGAAAGTAATGGTTTAATTTTACGCGATCCGGTAATTAATGAAATCGCTAAAGCTCACGGAAAATCAGCCGCTCAAATAATTTTACGTTGGCATATGCAACGAGGATTTATTGCAGTTCCAGGATCAGCGAATCCTGATCATATCAGAGAAAATATAAGCATATTCGATTTCTCTCTGAGTGATGAAGAAATGGCTCGGATAAATGCTCTCAACGGGAAAAAAAGAGTCTTCAACATGGATTACGAGGAAGCAAAAGAAAAGTTTACAAAATGGATTGTCGAAGACTAATATTATAATTGCGATTTTTAAATCAGGCTCCCGATCGCGGAGCCTTTTTTATGATATTTTGAAGGATGGTATTAGATGAGAAAGTTTCTTGTTCTGCTAGTTTTAACGCTAGGCATCAATGTTGTGGAAACAAAAGATATGAGTTTAACTGTAAATATATACTATACTGGTGAGAACGGTAATGCCCGTAAGTTTGCCGAAGAAATGGAAAAAAGTGGCACAGTTGCAGCCATCAGAGCGGAAAAAGGCAATTTGATGTACGAATATTTTTATCCGTTAAATGATAAAGAAACGGTACTCCTGATAGATAGCTGGGAAAATCAAGCAGCCATAGATGCTCATCACAAAACACCAATGATGAAAAAAATTACAGATCTGCGCGACAAATATGACTTACATATGCGTGTTGAACGTTATGTGGCTGACGAGCAAGGAGTTACTGAACAGGATAAAGCATTTATAAGAAAATAATAAAAGGATGAAATGATAACACCGTTTGTTTTTAAAAATCCTCTTGTTGAAGGAATTATTGAAAGACGAAAAAGCCAGTTTACTATACAAGTGAATTACAATGGAGAATCTTTTCATTGTCATTGTCCTTCAACTGGAAGAATCGGCAATATCGATTTGGAAGGAAGACCTTGTTTAATGTCCTCGGCGGATAAAACAAGAAAAACTGCGTTTACAGTAGAGGCTGTATCATTAAATAAGCCTGAAGATATCGAAAAAAAGTGGATTGGTATAAATCAAAATGCGGTGAATCGATATGTAGAGCATTTCTTATGCAATGGCGGATTTTCTGAAATGATTAGCTCGGATATAGTCCGAAGGGAGCAAATTTTAGGCAACTCGAAATTGGATTTTCTCGTTGGAGATACCTTTATAGAGGTAAAAATGCCTCTACAATGTCTTCAAATTAAAATCCCAAAGTACGTAAAAATCAAAAAAAGTACTCCGTTTTCGGCAACCGATCGCATGACTCGGCACATATCGGAACTCGGAAATTCTTTGAGCAAAAATCAGCGTGCGATTATGTTGTTATGTTTTGTTTACGATAATCCGGGATTCAAAGTTGTCGAAAAAAGCACGAAATATGAAGAAGTGAAACGTATTGTAGATGAAAACATCGAAAAAGGCGTTGAAATATGGCAGGCAAATTTCAAAATCACAACAAATGAAGTGAATTTAGAAAAATATTTCAGAATTGAGATTAGGTAAATCAATAATCCAGTAATCTGCCTCGATCGTCCCATTCTCCGAACATCACGTTTTTTTCTGTACTTTCCAGTAATTTTTTTAGCATGCGCTCGTAAATTGTTTTTTTCTTCTTTTCTCTTTGAACGGTATCTATTCTTACTCTTTGATACAACGGCGGGAATTTTTGAAAATTTTCCCATATTTGCGGATTTTTCTGCAAAGCGTTTAAAACGTCGGGATCAACAATAAAACTTCCTTCGGCGGGCAACACCGCTCGTCCTGCAGGAGTCATCAGCCCCAATTTCTCTAATCGTCTGCACCGCTCTTTATTCAATTCAGACCAAGGACTATTCTTTTTTCGTGGTGATAATCTTTGTATAAGGCCGATTTCCGGCACATTTTTATGAACGCTGTCTATACAGCCAAAACAAAGAGCTTCCTCAACGGCATCCAAATACCAAAATGTAGTTTCATCTTTTGGAACTCCTCGTTTTAAAAGAAGCCAGCATTCCGACTCTTTATCATGATTTTCAATAAGCCATTTGCGAAATGCTTGCCGATCTTTCACTGCATGAAGGACGTTCTTCACAACGACGCCTTTTTATTACAATTTCCAAACTGTTACTCCTGTGATCGGATCTTTCATCCGTCTGATTGTTCCGTTCATGACAGGATTTATGACAATTTCAGCTGTGTATAAAATAACTGCTTTTATTAAATGTCCGCCTGTTAACTCAATGTTGTTGGTATCGCTGAGAAAAGAAAATACTGCATGGGTATGTGAACAAATTTCATTATTTTCATCTGATGAAATATTTCCATTTAAAGAAGCTATATCCAGAATTCCTTTTTTTATCTGTTCCTTAAAAGTAGATTTTTCAGGTAGATAGCTTGATACTACAATTTCAGAGCAGCAACCGATACCAGAGTATGTAGCCGAAAGAATTTTTTCTTTTTTGCATATATTCAAAATCCCTGAAACTACTTCATCACCCTTATCAAACCTCACATACACAGAATTGCCGAATTTTTTATAGTCCATTTTTTAACCGTTAGTTGCATGCCCCAATTCCACGAAGAATTCCGATCATGCCTTCAGCAGCGATGTCATTTGTTATTTTCCCATCGCTATTAAAATAATAAAAATTCATAACGCATACGGAAATTTTATTTCCCGTTGGTTTTATTCCCAAAAACTCACCATCATGTGTGCCTGTTAACGTCCAACGAACAGCTACTTTATTTTCATTTGCAACCATTTCTTCTAATTTCCATTGAACGTCAGAAAATCCCTTTCTCATCCAATGTACAACGGACAGATATCCTTTTCCTCCATAAAGAGGTTCTGGGCTTGCAGGGGTAAAAAATGGAGCATCGGATGCCACGAGTTCTTCTGCGAGATCGTCGTCAGCTGTATTTATCATTGTTTCAAATTTTCTCATCAATATTTGATTGCGTTCAATTAAATCCATATTTTTTCTCCAAAAAAACTCTGCATTATAACAGAGCAGGGGGTATCAGCGAGCCCCGAAGGGCTCTAATTTTTCGATCTTAAAATGCTCCCGTTTTTATATGAGGAACATAAGGAGCTTCGAGAGCTTTAATTTCCTCTTCCGTAAGCGTTATATCGAGAGCGGCAACTGCTTCTTCAACGTATTTGGGAGATGTAAATCCGACAATTGGCGCGGTTATGTAAGGCTTTGAAATCATCCAGGCGAGTGAGACTTGCGCCATTGAATGTCCGTTATTTTTTGCGACTCGTTCCAAAGCATCAATCACCTTTTTGTCCTGCTCTGCTGTTGCTTCAGGCCAAACCATCGGCGAAACATCATCAATTTTGCTGCGAGCGGTTTGGGTTCCCCAAGGACGCGCACACCTTCCAGCTGCTAAAGGACTCCAAGGAACAACCGCGATTTTTCTATCCAAACACAGAGGCATAACTTCGCGCTCTTCTTCACGGTAGATCAAATTGTATTGATTTTGCATTGATACAAATTTCGTCCAATTATGTTTTTCCGCAATATTGTTCAAACGTTCGAATTCCCAAGCGAACATCGTACATGCGCCGATATATCGAGCCTTTCCGGACTTCACAACATCGTGCAAAGCCTCCATAATCTCTTCCATCGGCGTTTCATGATCCAAACGATGAATTTGATAAAGATCGACATAATCAAGCCCAAGGCGTTTCAGACTATGATCGATTTCTGCCATGATATTTTTACGAGACGAACCTGCTCCGTTCGGACGTCCGTCACGCATTGCAAAATGAACTTTTGTCGCAACAACGATTTCATCACGATTCAAACCGAATTCCTTAATCAATCTTCCTGTTATTTCCTCGGATGTCCCTAACTGATACACATTTGCCGTGTCGAAATAATTTATTCCGAGATCGATGGCTCTCTTGAAAATTGGTTTTGCATCATCAAAATCCTTTGCCCATGGGAAAACACCATTTTCAGATCCCGGTTTCCCGAAACTCATGCACCCCAAACGAATTCTTGAAACATCAACTCCTGTGTTTCCTAATTTAATATATTTCATAAAACTTTCTCCTAACTAAAAGCAGCACAACGCCGCACCCAACATTAAGCCACAATCACATGACTCAAATTTTTACAATAATCCGTTTTCCTTCAGCCAATTTTCGATTTGAGAATCTGAAGAACTTGCTCTGCTGCCTTTTATCGGCAAACCTTTCGAAAATTCCGCTCCTCTGCAAGCTCTTTTCAAATCACTTTCACTGCTTCCCATTCCGCTACCTTCGTGAGTGCAAAATGACAGTACTTTCTTTCCAGACCAATCATAATTTTCAAGAAAAGTCATAACTGCCATCGGCATAGTTCCCCACCAATTCGGATGCCCAATAATTATCGTTTCATATTGTGAAATATCCGGCAGAGGCTTGGCAATTTCAGGACGAGCATCTGAATTTTGTTCTTTCTGTGCAACAACGGTCATTTCATCGTAATCAGTTGGATATTGCTTCACTGCTTTTATTTCAAACAAATCCGCTCCGATTAATTTTTGAATTTTATGAGCAACAACGGAACTATTTCCCTCAGCGAGATTTACGATATTTCCCGAAACATAGTTGTTTCCTTTTCTTGAAAAATACGCTACTAAAACTTTAGACACAACGCTTCCCTTATTTTACGTCTTATACATTCGATGATTACATTATTTTAAACCAAATGAAATACCTGATTTTTTAAAATTCCGCTGAAATTAAACAGATTACAAAAGACATGAGAAGTTATTTCATCGACAGATACAATCTGTTTTAAAATTAGAATTCTTGCGTAAGTAGTTTTTATTGACTTTTCAGACTTTAAAAATCAAGGCACCAAAAAAACTAAAAAATTGAAAAAACCATCGGGTATTCGGGGTTTTGGGGATTTAACGTTGATAACATATTGATAAATAACGATATTTAGTTGTTTTTGGTCCGGAACTAATTTGGGGATTGGAAGGGGCGCGCCCCGAAAGAAGAAAACTGCGCCCCAAATGGTTTTCAAGAACAAAGAGTGAAAATATCCTTGTTATTCAACTTATTAGTTGACGTTAAGCCCCTAATTCCCAAAGCCCCAAGATGATCCTGGAGCCAGTTGTTATGAGTACAACTATCCGCTGGTATGTTCTTCGTATCTAAATCGGTTTTTTCGACTTCCCCGCATACCGTTATATAGTTGTACTACCTAAAAATATCGCTTGCAGGTGCCACCTGTTTGTTATCTCCAAATATCGCTTTTCCCTTTCGTTATCGACTATTACTTTTGGATTTCTCCTTTTCACTTTTCCGTTTTCGTATTCATTCAGTTCTTGCAGCATGCCTCTTTTAGCCAAGATCTGTTTTACAAATTTT
>CADBNZ010000026.1 GCA_902796155.1 uncultured Pseudomonadota bacterium | reverse complement strand
GCGGCATAAAGCTTCTGCCGACAAAATTCTGAATTGCGTGAACATCGAAAATCGCAACAAAATCCTTCGACAATTTTTTCCGAAAGTTACGAACTTCAACTTGATTTCAGACGCCGAAATCCTTAAAGTGCAGACAATGATTAACGACAGACCTATGAAGACTCTAAAATGGCACTCACCTGCCAACGTTTTCTCTCGTCTCCGTTCGGGGTATTAGTTTAATGTGCCATATTCGCGAGCAATTCAATCTCTAATTGTATACTTACTCAGCACTTACTGGTATAAGTAACAGATAATAATTAGTGAAATTCACCTAACCCCCACTGCTTTTGCGCAGTGGGAGGAGAGTTTATTGAAACAATTTTAATATTTTTATGAATTCGCAAAACGCACGGGGACTATTTTCGTAATCCACTTTACAGCAAAGCTCTAACAAATTCTACATTGACGCATACGATTCTCAGTAGCTTAATATTGTGCCAAACTTATCAAATCTATCTGCCTTCAATCTGCTCAACTAAGGCTTTAGGAACAAAATGATTTGTAGTAGTCGCTGGCATAAAAGGAAATCTTGATTCTACTGGCTCTTTCCACCAATGTGTGACGAAATGCAGCATCTTTATACCATTTTTTTCAGCCTTCGCTTCTAGTTGTTCAAAAGATGCGGCTTCTCCTCTTCGTGCTTGAGGCGTTCTTTCGTCGTAATATTGAACAAAAAGATCAGAATCATAGAACCTTTCTAGTTCCGTTACTGGATCCCAGCTTGGCGAATAAATATGATATCTTCCTTTTGCCCCCTGTTGAGCCAGCTCCACTGCTCGATCATACGTAACACCTTCGGATTTTTCCTGGTTTTTCTGTGCGTCTGTCATCATTCCATAAGTACTTGGAATCATCATTCCAGCTAATCCCAACAATACACCTGTAACCATACCTCTTATTTCCATAATTTATACTCCTATTTTAAAAAAGATCTCAGCTCAATGCTTATGGCAATATGATCACCATAAGGCAATGCGTTTCTCTAATTCCACAAAAAAGAGCTTTTATCTTAACCTAACCGAAGTTTCCTATCGATTTTTTCGACAAGACAACCCTCACTTTCTCAAGTGAACATGAAATACGATAACACCACATTGAGATAATACACTTTTCGTATTATCCTTAATATTATAATACTATAACATATTTATTAAAAAACTGTTAATTTTTCCAACTTTTTTAAAAAATGTCTCAAAGCATAGATTGCAACAAAACGGTCTATTGATACTTTTTTCGAACAAAAACTTTGTTTTTAGTGTTTTGTTTTTTATCTCAACTAAAAGATATTCTTTTTTATTTTTTCCTTTATATACCTTTCTGTTCTGCTGTTTTTTCTGCCATATTTCCAAGAAATTTCTTAATTTTTTCGCAGTTTTCCGTCACCAAATTTTCATAAGGATTTCCGAATGTCATGAATCCATGAACCGCCCCTTCATCTACAATATGCCATACAAATCTGTCGTTTTGCCTCAATTTCTCAGCGAATTGCAACTGATCATCTAAAAGCACATCATATCCTGCAGAGATAATCATTGTTTTCGGAAAAATTTTCATATCATCTTCTAAAAGCGGGTACACGAACTTATTTGATGACATTTCAGAATCAGAATTTTCTCTTCCCGTATAGTTTCTGAAAAAGCCCATGGTTGATTCCTTCGAAAGAGCCATACTTTTTCCGAAAGTCTCATATGATTTGCTTTCAAAATTATTGCCCAAAGGCGGATACATCAAAATTTGAGCATACGGCTGTTTCAATCCTTCCTCATTTATTCGTACACAAAGGGCTGCACACAAATTTCCTCCAGCACTGTCCCCGGCAATAACTATATTTTTATAGCCTGAATCCTTAACATAATGCTTATACACGCTCAGAACATCATTTAGGGGGGTTGGATACGGATTTTCAGGAGCCAGACGATAATCTACAGAAGCAACATCCATATTGAGAATTTTCGCGAGCTTCCTGCAAAGATATCCATGAGTATCTATATTGCCCTGAGTCCAACCACCTCCATGAACATACATAAGTAAATTATTGCTTGGTTGATTCGCGACACTATAAACTCTCACAGGTATGTCGAAAGCTGCATCACCACTATCGCTTTTTACAACGATGTCTTCTACAGATGCGACTTCTTCAACTTCACCAAAGTGATTCGTAAAAAATTCATTTGCTTTATCGCGCCTATACTGCACTTGCGATTCACCTTCGCTCGCTTCTTTTGCATGCTCTATTATTTCAGCAAACAAAGCAGCGAAATCTTCCATAATTTTCTTTGATTCGTCTGATAATTCCTGTGAATACCAGTCTCCATTCTTCGGTTCTGGTTGAGGTGCTTCTGTCATTTCCTCAACTACTTCTGCTTTATTTCCCTCATTTTGAGTTTCGTTTACTTTTTCATCTTCTGACTTGCCGTTTTCTTTTTGAACTTCTGTTGATTCAACCTGTTTCTCAGAATTATCAACTTTTTCTTCTTTCTTAGAATCTTCAATTTTTTCGTTACCTGTACCCTCCGATTTTTCCTCTTCTTTATTCTCCTGATTTACTTCATTTCCCTTATTACTATCCTGTATTTCAGAAACTTCTTCCGCAGCTTTTTTGTCCTCATCTGTTAATTTTGCCAGTGAACCAGCATGTACAAAGCCTACTATTGAAAAACAAAGAGAACAAGTTATTGCTATAGATAATCTCGTTATATTTTTTACCATTAATTTTCTCCTATTTTCTGACACAATTATTGTAATATATAATCTAAATAATATATAAAAGAAAAGTTAATTTTTGGTAAAAACAGCATAATATTTTACCTTTTTAGATTTTTTCTGACATTAACTTAATGTATTTCTGAGAAACGTTATGACGTTATGAATGTCTAGATAAAATAGCTCGGTTATTAAGGGGAAATTCTTCAAATTTGTTGCTGAAAGCGATAGAAAATTGGCGTTGGAATACCTCAAACGTACCAAAGGAGTCGCGGAAGTAGACAAACAAATTGAGATTCTCATAGAAATTATTGATAAATAATCATCTTAACGATCCCTTTGTATCAATGAGTACAAACTAAAAACAGCTAAACAAGATAAAGAAATTTTGGAGGCTAGGACCGGAATCGAACCGACGTACAAGGATTTGCAGTCCTCTGCATAACCACTCTGCCACCCAGCCTCAAGGAAGAAAATGCGACCGCAGATTACATTTATAACGGTTCAATGTCAATAAAATTGATGTTCTGTCGGTGTAAAAGAATATACGTTTGTAATTTCTGGTTTTACGAAAGCAATTCTGTTATTATTGCTCCACTATTTTATTGAGGTAAAAATAAATGTTGAAAAATCTTTGTGCTCTTGCGCTGTTTCTCATGTGTATCGGTTGCGTTGAGGAAGAAAAAAGAAAAGGGCCTGAAGAAACTCCAGCGGGAACTTTTAAGGATGAAGATTTGGACGAAACATCTAAAAGGATTGCCGCCCTCGATATGACGGTTGTTGCTCCTGGAGCCGGTATTACTGAAGATCACTTGCGCACGATGCAGATTTTGCAAACAAAGTACGGTGTGAATATTCCTATGCAGGCGATTGCGAACAGGGCAGCCACATATTGTTCTGATTCTGTGCAAAATCGTCTCAAATTTATAGAGCAGGCGATAAAATCTCCGCATCCGATTATATGGGCTATGCGAGGTGGTTTCGGAACAAATATGCTTTTGGCTGATATGGATAAATGGCCGATTCCGAAAGAGAAAAAAATGCTGGTCGGTTTCAGCGATACGACCTCTTTGCAACTGTTTGTTACCCAAAAGTGGGGCTGGAAGTCGATTCACGCGCCAGTGTTGATTCATCTGTCAGATCAAGTATTTTCCAGAGATAAATTCGAGACCCTGCTTGGTATATTAGAGGGGAAAATCAGCCAATACGATATAAACGAAGTGTATCCGATAAATGCGGCTGCTCGTAAGCAAAAGGTTGTCGAAGGACGTCTTACGGGAGGCAATTTGACGCTTATAGAAGCGAGTATTGGCACTTGTTGGGAGGTGCAAACGGAAGGGAAAATCCTATTTTTGGAAGATATAAACTTGAAGCCATGGTGGATTTATCGTTCCATGTATCATTTGAAAGAAAGCGGAAGATTGAAGGGCTTGAAAGCTATTGTTTTCGGTCGATTTGTGAAAACAGGGACTTCTCAAAAGGAGGTCGGGAGGACTTTATGCGAATTTGCTGATTCTATGGATATTCCTGTTTATATAACAGATCAGTTTGGACATGGAAATCACAATATGCCACTGGTATATGACGCAAAAGCTGTTTTGCATGATAAGAAAATGACAATAAACGTAGAGTAGTTGTTGATTAGTTGAGCAATAAGAGTAGTAATAGTGTGTTTTTGGTTTTGGAGAAAAGCGAGACATGATACTAACTTATCATGAGATAATAAAAAGTGTAAAAAACGGAGATATCCACGTTACTCCGTTTGAAGAGAATATGGTAAATCCGAATAGTTATGATTATAGAATTGATTATAAGCTGCTTGAAATAGAGGATTTGCCTGTAGATCCGAAAAAACAAACGTCATATCACGAAATTGATTTTACAGATGACGGATATGTTCTTTCGCCAAATAAAACTTATCTCGCAAATACGTATGAAGAGATTGGCAGCGACATTTTTGTGCCGTTGCTAATCGGAAAAACTTCGCTTGGTCGGCTTGGACTGTTTCTGCAAATTACCGCGGATTTAGGAAATCTCGGGGCAAAGCACAAATGGACTCTGGAACTTAAAGCTGTGCAGCCGCTGAAAATATATCCTATGATGCGCGTAGGGCAAGTAAGTTTTTGGAAGACGGAAGGAAGCGCGGACATGCGATATAACGGGAAATACAGCAAATTCTCTATCGCAAAATCCAGCGAAATTTATAAAGAATTTTCAAACAACTAGGTATGGTGAAAAAATGATATTAACAGGGTCGGAAATTCTCAAAAATGTTCAGGAAAAGAAAATTGTAATAGAGCCGTTTGATGAAAAAATGGTCAATCCGAACTCTTACAATTTTACTCTCGGAAATCGTTTGATGGTTTACAATAATTACGTTCTTGACGCAAAAAAAGAAAACGATGTCAGGGAAATTATTATTCCTGAATCAGGTATTACGCTCGCTCCCGGATATATTTATCTCGGGCACACGAGGGAAATTATCGGAAGCGATTATTTTGTGCCGATTATAAGAGGCAGATCATCAATTGGACGTCTTGGATTATTCACCAACATAACGGCGGATTTAATTGACATTGGCTCTATCAATCAATTGACATTGCAGCTTAACGCCGTGCAGCCTGTTACCGTTTATCCGGGGATGCAGATAGGACAAGTAACTTTTTGGACGACTCTGGGTAAGATTGAAAAGTACAAAGGCAAATACAATGGAGCCAGAGGGCCGGTTGCTTCAAGGATGTACATGGATTTTCCGAAAGATGCTTCGTAAAACGAAAGATTTTCTTTTCACCGATAATAATTCCGATTTTAAATATTTCGTTTCGGGCATGTGTGGAGCGTTTGGATTTGCTCCGTTCAATTTATATCCGATTTTTATAGCGATTTTTGCTTGGCTTCTGGCAAGGGTATACGAAAGCCCCCTCTTTCTTCTTCGAAAAGCCTTTATTTTCTTTCTGGGACTTTACATGGCCAGCTTATATTGGCTTGCTGTTCCGCTTACAGTCGACCTCTCAAAGCATTTTATATTGATACCTTTTGCGGTTACTTTAATTCCTGCGTATTTTGCTTTTCAAATGTTGATTCCTATATTCGTTCTTCGATATTTTCGCGGAATTTTCGCAAAAGCGCTGGTTTTTTCAATTACATACACAGCCGTAATATATTTGCATGGTCATGGTTCCTTTGGTTTTCCTTGGGTTTTTCCTGCGTATATTTGGAGTTCGCATGAACTTTTTATGCAGACTTTGAGTATTTACGGAGTTTACGGATTTAGCTTTGTTACTATATTTATTTCATCTCTTTTTGGCGCTGCCGTTTTTTATCGAGACCAAAATAAAACCAAGCAAAGTTTTAAATATCTCAGCATTGCTGCCTCACTTTTCTTTGCAATCTGCATTTTCGGTATTGTTAGACTTGCGAAAAATCCGACTGAGTATACGCAAATAACTGCAAGAGTCGTTCAGCCAAATATTCAGCACCATGAAAAGAAGCAAAGAAGGGATATGCTCAACAGAATGCTTGAATTGAGCAAAAATACTGGTGAGATAAATCTGCTGATATGGTCGGAAGCGACAATTCCTTATCTTTACTCGGAGAATTTGCGAGGATTACATCAATTGATTTCAGAACCCCTTATGCGAAACGATTCCTATTTAATTGCGGGAGCAGTCAGAGAAGATTTTGCAGAAAATATTTATAATAGTGCAGTAGTTATCGATTATTTCGGAAGGAATATTCACAATTACGATAAAATTCATTTGGTTCCTTTTGGGGAATATATTCCTTTTCGGTCGTTTATTCCTTTTGATAATATCACAAACGATATAGGTGATTTTAATGTAGGAAACCCGACGCAAAACAGGCCAACTGAATTGTGCGGTTTGAAAATTGCGCTGGCTATATGCTACGAATCGGTTTTTTCTGTGGATTGCATACCATCTGATGACCAACAAATCGACCTCATGATTAATCTTACAAATGACGGATGGTTTGGATTTACAACGCAACCGTTTCAGCATTTGCAAATAGTTCGAGCCAGGGCAATAGAAATGGGAGTTCCGCTGATTAGAGCCGCTAACATAGGCGTTAGTGCGGTTTTCGATTCGTTGGGAAGGCAGATAAAGCACATTCCAATAGACACAATCGGTTATATCGATTTCAAAATTCCATCAAAATTATCGCAAAAAACTTTATTTAGTCGATTTTGCTTTTGATTTGTTAATAGTTAAACATTTTTTATCTACTATTATCATATATAAGTCTATTTCGGAGATTTTTATGGGTGGCTTAGGAGTTTTCAAAAATAAAGTAATTTCATTTTCTATTGTCATTTCTTGTATTTTAGATGTCCTTTCCGTAAAAGAGATTTTTGACGGTGTATATTCAAAAGCACGAATATTTTCTGCGCAATGCAGTACTTTGGATGAGGAAATGGTCGACGAAAATCGCCCTGTTGACCTTGTGGCTGTGGATATTCCGGATATGGAAATACCAATTCTCAGATCTTGCGCGAGTATAATTGAAAGATCGCCCGACATTGTGCTTATTTTTACTTTCGATAATGACCCTATTCATTCGGGAGCTGAGACAGAATTTACAAAACTAAAGGCAAAAGGCTTGAAATTCTACATAGCTACAGAAAAAGGCAAATATACCCCAATCGATAGCGTTGATGATCTTTTGAAAGAGAAAGACGTCATTCTCATCATCACGCGCCGTGATTTAGTGTAATTTTTGGATTTGTGCATAAAGGATACCGAAAAATAACAAATCGAAGGGGATTTTATAATTTTTTATAATTGAGATTATAACGAAAAGCCATATAATCTTCGTATAGCTTTTTTATATGGTAATATGATAGAAAAAATAGAAAAAGATAATAAAATTCTAGCTATAATCATTAGAGCTTCTTATTCAGATAATGGTGTACATTTTTTTACTCCAAATGATTTTTCTCAGCAACTCGCTTTCATGAAACATCCAAAAAATACGCTTATAGATGCTCATACCCATAACATAGTTTTAAGAGAAGTTAGTTTAACGCAAGAAGTGTTAGTCATAAGGAAAGGGAAAATCAAAGTATATCTTTATGATGAAAATCGTAATTTTATTGAAAGCCATATCCTATTAGCAGGAGATATAATCTTACTTGCTCATGGAGGGCATGGTTTTGAATGTATAGAAGATGTAGAAATGGTCGAAGTAAAGCAAGGTCCATATCTAGGAGAAAAAGATAAAGTTCGTTTTGATGGCCTAAAAAGAGATATTGGAAAATAAGCAATGCAATATATACCGGTTTGCGAACCTTTTCTAAATGGAAATGAAAAGAAATATGTACAAGATTGTTTAGAATCTGCTTGGATATCATCATCAGGTAAATATGTAACAGCATTTGAAGAAAAATTCTCTGCATATTGTGATTGTAAATATGGTGTTTCAACATGTAATGGAACTGTTTCGTTACATCTTGCATTATCTGCTTTAGGAATAGGGAAAGGAGATGAAGTAATTATACCAAATTTCACAATGATAGCGTCAGCTTTTGCCGTTTGTTATACAGGAGCAACTCCGGTTTTTGTAGATGCCGATCCGAAGACATGGAACATTGACGCAACCAGAATTGAAGAAAAAATTACTCCAAGAACAAAAGCCATAATGCCAGTACATATATTTGGTAATCCTTGTGATATGACAGAAATAGTTGCATTATCCAAGAAATATAATCTTTTCATTGTAGAAGACGCAGCAGAAGCTCATGGGGCTATATATAATGAGAAAAAAGTCGGATCGTTTTCGCATATTGCAAGCTTTAGTTTCTTTGCTAATAAAAATATAACTACCGGTGAAGGAGGAATGGTCGTTACCAATAATGAATGTTTTTATAATAAATGTAATTACCTAAAAAACATGGCCTTTCCTATTAATGGTCCAAGAATATATCAGCATGAAGATATAGGCTATAATTATAGAATGAGTAATATTCATGCAGCCATAGGATTAGCTCAAGTTGAAAAAGCTGATGAATATAAAGAAATGAGGATTAAAAATAATCAATTATATAAAAAATTTCTTAACGGAATTAAGGGAATTATTTTTCAAGAGAATCAGCAGAACGCAGTAAATGTTTGTTGGATGAATGCGATTGTAGTTGATAAGAAATTATATAATCATTCAAAAGATGAATTAATTCAACATCTAAAAGACAATGGAGTTGAAACTCGACTATTGTTTACAGGCATGAATAAACAAAAATCTTTAGAAAAATATGGATGCGATATGAGAGGAGAATATAACACTACAGATTGGCTGACTCAAAATGGGTTTTACCTTCCATCAGCCAGTTCTTTAAAAGAAGATCAAATTTCATATATTTGCAATTTAATAAAGGAATTCAGAAATGCATAGCAATATTTTTGATGAATACGGAAAATATTATGATCTCTTGTATAAGGACAAGGATTATAAAGCAGAAACAGAATATATTATAAATTTGATAAATAAGTACTCTATAAACGAAAAAAACACGAACAAAAGTAAGGATGGAGATAGGCCAAAAATATCTATTTTAGAATTAGGTTGTGGCACTGGAAAGCATGCTCATGAGTTAAATATACGCGGCTTTGATGTTTTTGGAATAGATTTTTCGGAAAGCATGCTTGTAAAAGCAAAACAATTGGGAATTAAATGCGATCTTGGTGATGTAAGAACATATCGTGTAGAAAGGAAATTTGATACAGTCATTTCTTTGTTTCATATATTGAGCTATCAAATTAAGGATGAAGATATTAATCAATTTTTTCAAACAGCGTATGGGCATTTACCAGAAAAAGGACTTTTAATTTTCGACACTTGGTATAAGCCTGCTGTTTTATTCCAAAAACCAGAAAAACGAATAAAAGAGCTGGAAAATGATGAGATAATAGTTAAAAGATATTGTTCTCCTGATATAAATCTCGAAAATTCTATTGTTGCTGTTAACTATATAATAGAAATAACCAATAAAGAAACGAAAGAGAAAAAAACAATAGAAGAAACGCATCTTATGCGATATTTTTCACAGGAAGAAATAAAAACATTTGCAAGAAATAATGGCTTTAAAATCCTGCGAGCAGAAGAATGGCTTTCAAGTAAAGAGCCATCTGACAATACATGGGGAGTTTGTTTTGTGGCAGTGCGGATATGAAAATAGGATTCTATTTAGGTGAAGTCATGCCACCTGAAATAGGTGGAGGTAGTGTATTTCAAATAAATGTAGTACAAGAACTGCAACGTACGTTTCAGAATATTGAATGCGTAGTTTATTATAAAAGTAGTCAAGAATTTCTTTTCAAAAATTTAGGAAATATTACATTCTTAAACTTAGCTTATCAAAAAATGGAACAAAAACCGTTCTGGATAAAGAAAAAGAAATGGATTGAACCGACTTATGATTTTATTTTTTTACAGGACAAAATTGACGTTTTATATTATTTTATGCCTTATGCTTTTATTTCACAGAAGATTCCTTATATTTTAACAGTTTGGGATATAGGCCATCGTAGTATAACGTATTTTCCTGAGGTCTCTACGATAAATAATGAGTTTATTGCAAGAGAAAATTTATTTAAATTCGCCATTCAACAAGCGGCTTATATCGTAATTGGAAATATTGCAGGAAAAGAACAAATATGCAGATATTATGGAATGGATCCGGAAAGAGTAAAGATAAATCCACTTCCTGTTCCTGAGCATATTTTTTCATTAAAAGCCGATTGTTCTATAATAGACAAAAACAATCTTTCTTCAAGTAAATATTTGCTTTATCCTGCGCAGTTTTGGGCGCACAAAAATCACATTAGGCTTATAAAGGCTATGACTCATTTGTGCAAAGATGGGTTTAAAATGGTTTTCACTGGTAGTAATCAAGGAAATATTGATTACATAAAAAATAAAATATCAGAATATGGATTGGAAAAGTATGTATTATTACTTGGATTTGTAACAACTAGTGAATTAATAGCATTGTATAAAAACGCCTATGCTCTTACTTATGCATCATTTTTAGGCCCCGATAATATACCACCGCTAGAAGCCATGGCTTTAGAATGTCCCGTTATATGTGCTGATTTCGATGGAGCAAAAGAGCAATTGCAAGATGCGGCTTTATTCTTTGATAAACTAGACGAATATTCATTGATTCAACAAATAAACGAATTAAAAAATAAAAAAATCCGCTCAGAGTTAATAACAAAGGGAAAAGCTCTTGTAAATACAAGAAAAACTACTTCTTATGTAAAAAATATAATGCAGCTATTAGAAGAATTTGCAAAAATCAGAGAATGCTGGTCATAGGAAAACCAACAACATCTATAAATTGCCAATTTTTTTCAAATTCCAAAATTATGAGCTCTTATAAATTTAATTCTTTTATTTTTACAATTTCATTTTTTTCAAGATCTAAAACTTCCATATCTCCTATGAGTTTTACTCCTTCATCATGAGAAGAAATAAATGAAAGTTCACCTTCCTTATTTCTAGATTCTCTATATTTACTTTTTACATAAGCCTCCTGAGAATTCAAATTTATCCCTAACGTATTGCAATCATGTCTCACAAAAAACAAATTATTACCAAAGCTGTTTGAGCCGACTAAATCATATCCTTTACTATTTGCAAGCTCTGTAAAAGCTCTAATCGAAGCTCCCCAATACAAATTGGAGAAATGTTTTTCTGTCCTATTAAAACTTTCTTCATAAGGAACTGTAATTTTTTTATTTTTTCCAAATACGCTATTATATTCACAAATAAGTATCTGCGGTGATACACAATCTATAGAATCTAAAATCCAATAATCATTACCATCGACATCTACTGATAAAATTCCAATTTCACCATTTATTCCATTACTTAATATAAGATCATTTATGTTATCTTTTGTAATAAATTCTCCAACGATTCTAAGATCATGACGCCAAGCTATATCTCTTTTCTTTATAAGTTCCATACCCTCTTTATCGCCGTCAATTATCAAGCCTGACCAATTGTTATTTACCAGCAAAAAACGAGTATTTGCTTCGGTGTAATCTTCAACTCCAAATTCTATAAATATTTTATTTTTTATATCTATTTTGTTAATGAGATACTGAATAATTTCATCTTCACCATTTTGGGAAAAAACTTTAAATTCATATTCTTGAATATTCCTACTATCTTGCCCATCTGAAATTTTCGATATATTCATTTCGCTTAATATCTTACCTTGCAAAAGTAATATATTTTCAAAATTTTTATTATCGAAATTATTAGTATAATTATTAATTACTGTTTTTTTGTATAAAGCCATATTTGTCTCCGTCATAATTACATAATTGAGATATCTTACCTCACCAATTCCAGTGATTCCACTGAGTTTATATTTGCTGTTTCCATATCATCTGTGATTTGCTTAACAAGCCCCGTAAGAACTCGTCCAGGGCCTATTTCTAAGCATTTTGTTACAGATTTCTGTTTCGCGAACTGAATTGTTTCTGTCCAGCGTACCCGTGACGTAACTTGCTTTATCAATAATTCTTTGAAATTGCCGTTTTCCGCTTTTGCCGTAACATTGGAGATAATTGGACGTGATGGCGCCTTAAAATCAACAGAATCCAATATTTCACGCAGAGGCTCGACAGCTTTTTCCATCAATACGCTGTGAAAAGGACCGCTAACTTCCAACTTCAATGCTCTTCGTGCTCCTATTTCTTTCGCCTTTTCGATTGCTTTTTCGATTACGTCCTTATGTCCGCTGATTATCGTTTGTTTCGGAGAATTATCGTTTCCTATTTGTACTACAGATTCGTTTGTGTTCAGTTCATTAACGAATTTTTCGATCGTTGCCATGTCCAAACCGATTATCGCTGCCATAGCTCCCTCGTTTGGACATGCTTCGGCCATTGCTTTGCCTCTTACTCGCAAAATTTTCGCAGTTTCTGCCAATGTAATAACACCCGCAGCGCATAAAGCCGAATATTCTCCCAACGAATGCCCTGCGAAAAATCTCGCTTTTTCCGCGAAATTAAAGCCAAATTCTTTTTCTAAAACTCGTGCAAATGCCATACTCACTGTCATAATTGCCGGTTGAGCGTTTTGCGTTAATTTCAATTCTTCTTCTGTGCCGTTGAATATCAAATCTGATAATTTATACGAAATGGCGTCATCAACTTCATGAAATACTGCACGAGCGCACGCAAATTTTTCGTATATATCTGCTCCCATTCCGATTTTTTGTGATCCTTGCCCAGGAAATACAACCAGCATTTTTTTCTCCTCAAAATCTTAGAAATGTTTTCAAAAGTTACATTTTTTTAGCAGCGTTAAACTAGCACAGAAATCTTCAAAATTCCATCATGCAGCGTAAATGCCTTTTTATATGTTCATTATCTTTTTTCTTTTTGATATACTCGTTGCGGGTAGTCAGACGGTTAGGATCGCAAACCCGGTCAGGTTCGGAAGGAAGCAGCCGTAGTGAACACCAATCGGGTTGATTGCCCATAAGTTTTTATACGGATCGTGAATGAGTGTTTATATCCCTTTAGCAACGAAATACAGACCGCAAAGATTCGCCGACGTAATTGGTCAGGACATAACCGTAAAAATAATAATGAACGGAATGTTGAAAAATCGCCTCGGGGCAGCAATGCTTTTTTCGGGAACTCGCGGTATAGGAAAAACTACAATCGCTCGTATTGTCGCAAAAGCCTTTCGGTGTGAAAACAGCAATCCAGAGCCATGCGGAAAGTGCGAATCGTGCAAAAGTTTCGCTAACGGAAGCCAAATCGATGTCATTGAAATTGACGCAGCTAGTAACACCGGCGTAGATGACGTAAGAGAGATTATAGAGTCGTGCAGATATAAGCCGACAACAGGAAAATTTAAAATTTTTATCATTGATGAAGTCCACATGCTATCAAATAGCGCTTTCAATGCCTTGCTGAAAACATTGGAAGAGCCTCCTGAACATGTAAAATTCCTAATGGCGACCACCGAAACTTACAAAATTCCCGAAACGATTTTGTCGCGCGTTTTGAAATTCGATTTAAAGAGAATTGACGCAGACGTTTTGGCTCAACATCTTTCTGCAATCTGCAATCAAGAAAATGTTATTGCCGGAGCCGATGTTTTAATAGCAATTGCGAAAGCCGCGGAGGGTTCTATCCGTGATAGTCTTTCGATATTGGATCAGGTAATAAATGTTACCGACAAAAACGAAATTTCCATGGATGATGTCAGAAATATTTTAGGGATATCTGATGAATCCGACATAGTCGAGTTGCTGAAATTAATTTTGGCTTCGAATGTTAAGTCGGCTATCCATAAATTTCGTGAAATTCTGACAGCGAACATATCGTGCGAAAAAATTGCTAATACAATTTTGGACTATATCCATGCGATTACATGTATAAAAAGTGGTGTAGAATTGCGAAATGGCGTAGTAACAGAAGATATCCTTTCGCATCTTAAATCGATTGCTGAAAATGTTTCGTTGCCTGCGCTAACGAGAATTTGGCAGATGCTTCTTCGTGGCATGGAAGAAATAAAGATGTGTGATCGTCCTGAAATTGTTTTGGAGATGATCATTGTACGTATAGCTTATGCGTCGGGGCTTCCTGATTTGGCGGATATAATCAATGGAAAAGATGTTGGAAGGAGAGTTTCCGCTACGTCGCTATCTGATATACAAGCAAAGGAAGAGGCAATATCGAATAAGGATTCAGGAACAACAAAGATATCTGAAAATACGTCTGCAGCTGGTTCATCATTGATGGAAGAAGCTCTGAAAATGTTTCCGGATGCGATTGTTCAACAATAGTTGTTTTGTATAATAGTTTTGCAGGAGAAAAAATATGAATAACAATTTCAATCAGTTACTAAAGCAAGCTCAACAAATGCAAGAAAAACTTATGGCAGCTCAAAATAAGATGAGCGAATTAGAAATAACGGGAACTTCCGGCGGTGGAATGGTTTCTGTCACCATAAGCGGAAAAAATGAGATGAAAAAGGTGCAAATAGACCCGAAATTACTGTCACCAGATGAGGCGGAAATCGTGGGCGATCTGATTACCGCAGCTTACAACGACGCTAAATCGAAATTGGAAGCGAAAATGGCGGAACAAATGGGCGGTATTCTTCCTCCGGGAATGAAGTTGCCGTTTTAGTGATATTGTATGTAGTAGCATAGCCATTCTTTTTATACTGAAAAAAGCTTTATTAAGCCGTTTTCGGTGATTTGTCTTTCATAAAGAACACAAAAAGAACGCCAAGCAGTAAAGTTACAAACACCGATGATAATCCGAATCTGAAATCGGCCAAGTGGTATACTTTTATGCCATTTTCTATTGTGCCGTCCCATGAGCTGTCTATGAGATATCCAATAAGTGGCATTAAAATGACTCCACTGAGCATGCTACCCGTATTAATGAATCCTGACAATGCGCCTCTAACTTCGCGCGGCAGCAAAACCGCCGCGAGGGTAAAATGTAGTGTTGCGCTCGAGAAAAATCCCGTAAGGAAGAATAAGGCAAACATCCCATACAGCGAAACATAATGCCCCGAAAATAGAATTGCAGCAAAAACTGTTGCACAAGCTATAGATGACAGAATCATAGTTTTTTTGTAGCTATCGATATAGACAGCAAAGTATGAGAATAAAGGTCCCCCAACAATCATTCCAAGATATATCATGTTGTTCGCTAATGAAGATACGGCTGTATCGGCGTTGTATAGCTTCTTGATATATGAGGTTCCCCATAGATCAGCAAGGGCGCTAAGAGGAGAATACTGCATAAGCGCAAATATCGCCAATATCCAGGCCTGTGGTGACGAAACGATAATTTTCAGCGACTGCATTATTCCTATATTTTTGCTATTTTCAACTGTACTTTTGTGAGTGCCGCTATCTTCATCGATTATATACCATATAAAACCAGCTAGAAGATAACCTACAAAGCCATATGCGGTAATTACGCTTATCCAATCGAATGATCGCACTATTATTGCAACGAGAGGTCCGAACACAACTGGCCCCAGGCATCCGACTGATGTTGCCAAAGTCATCATTAAGGCTCGTTTTTCTGGAGGGAATAAATCTATAGAAGCTTTTAAAATCATAAGGAATGAGAAAGCCGACCCTAGACCGACAAGCATTTGTCCTATGCTTGCTATAAGTACACTTTGTGTGGAAACAAATATTAATACACCAGTTGAACAAGTTATGACAGCAAATATAGCGATCAGTCTTAAGTTGAACCGATCTATAATGATACCAACAGGGATTTGAAACAAAGTGTACACAATATAATAACAACTTACGAGCGCTCCAACGCCCTTAGCATCAAGGCAGAAGTACTTCATATACTCTTCCGTTAAAACTGTAGGAAAAGAAGATCGTGCAATAAATTGATATATGAAAAACAACACCAATACTCCCCATATGACCAATGGAGAATGATGCTTTTTTTCAACTGATAGTACATCTGACATGCCGATAACCTCATGATAAATGCTATAAGAGAGTCTACATGGTATCTGAAAAAATGAGGATTGGCAATATACAGAACAACTTTCCGCTATTTGATAATAGAATATGCGGAGTAGTGTATTGATCTCTCTTTTCTACGTCAATTTAAAAATAAAAATTAAGCTGTTTAATACGCATCTTAGCAACAGAATCCGAACGATTTAGTAGGAAAAGAGTCGAGTAATCGTCTAAGTTAATCGAACTATTTATTAAACAGGG
>CADBNZ010000025.1 GCA_902796155.1 uncultured Pseudomonadota bacterium | reverse complement strand
GGCGCTTCAATCATCGTCATGAAAATATTTACAAATTGTTATTAACTAATCTCAGATCTTATCCCCTATAATCTAGTCTAGAACCATAAGTTTTTTAGAGTTCATAAAAATAACAATCACACAAAATATATATGTGTGTATTTTCGGCAGATATGCGGATATTTGGGTATAAATGCCTTTAATATACTGAAATATAAACGTTATTCTCATAACCGTTTCTCCGTCTTTCTAGGTATGTTTTTTGACTTTTTTGTTGCAAATAGAAGTGTTTATTGTAACATACTGAAAACATTGGATGATTAAAATTTTGACATGCCTCCTCGAAATATAGATTCAGGACGGATAATTCGTTGGGGAAAGAACAATCGATTCTGGATCAAGCGTTTTGAAGGTGGCTACGTCTTTGGAGACTTCGTTTCTGGTTTAAATACGCATGCTTTTGATAGAGCTGAAAATGAGTATACGAAAGCTGAATTGAAGAAAGTCCGAGAACGTATGAAAAAGGCTCAACAAGAAGCAGAAATCGAACAAAAAAATATTCAGGAACATGCATCCTTGCGAGCTGAAAATATTTGGAATAACGCCTGTGAAGTCGCTGAACATCCGTATCTTTTGAGGAAAAAAGTTTTATCTCATGGTTTGAAAAATTATAAAGAATGCCTCGTAATTCCGTTGAAAGATGTTGATGGAAAGTTGTGGTCGTTACAGTTTATCAATGAAAATTCAGAAAAGCGTTTTCTTAGTGGAGGTAAAAAGAAAGGATGCTATTTTCTAATCGGTACACTTGCTGAAAATGCGTTTATTTGCGAAGGTTATGCAACAGGAGCGACTGTTTATGAATGCACTGGCGAGCCTGTTGTTGTGGCTTTCGATTCAGGAAATCTGAAGTCAGTCGTTGAAGCAATTCACGAAAAGTATCCGAAGCTTAAAATTGCGATTTGTGCTGATAATGATTGCTATGACAATGCAAACATAGGTTTAGAGAAGGCAAAAGAGGCAGCTTTAATCGCGAATGCCCGTGTAATTGTTCCTCAGTTCAAAAATGTTTTTTCAAAGCCGACTGACTTTAACGATTTATTTGTTTTAGAAAGGAAAGATGCTGTCAGTACGCTTTTAAAAGATGCATTCAAAGATCACTCAGCTAATATTCCCGAAGGATTTGCCCTTTCAGACGATGGCTTATTTTGTTTCGATCGTTACACAAATCAGCTTGTGCGCATTTCAAATTACATAAAAACTTTGTCTTTTACCAAAAACAACGGAGAAATCGGAAGACTTATTGAATTTCGAGATTACAGAAATAACCTGCAGCGAACGTCGATTAAACCGAAAATGTTTACGAAAGACGGCGATCAAATTCGAGTCCATCTGATTTCTAAAGGATTTGTGTTTTCAGGGAACGCGCTTTCTAAGCGAAAATTGTATGAATACATCGCAAGTTCGATTCCTGAAAAAGAAGCAACTTTAATCTCAAAAACAGGATTTTCAAAAATGTTTATGTCCGACCTGACTGTGTAATCGGTGACGCAATCGACGAAATTATTGCAGATGAATCAATTCAAGGTGATTCTTATGGAACATCGGGAATTTTGCAAGAGTGGAACGATTTGGTTGCGAGATGGTGTTTCGGCAATTCACGATTGATTTTTGCAATTTGCGCAGCGTTAGCTGGCATTATATTGAAATTCTGTAACATTCAAAATTTTGGATTTCATTTTGTTGGAAATAGTTTCTCAGGGAAAACGACGTGTTTAAATGTTGCTGCATCAGTTTTTGAAAAACCGAACTATTTAATTTCGTGGAAAGCGACCGATAACGCGCTTGAAGCAGTCGCAATCAAACGCAATGACGCTTTGCTGGTGCTTGATGAACTTTCGGAAATGTCTGCATCAAAAGCAGGTGAAGTTGCCTATATGCTTGCCAATGGACAAGGGAAAAAGCGTCTCGACAAAAATTGCAACGCTCGTGAAACACTCTCTTGGAGATTGATTTTTCTTTCAAGCGGGGAGGTAGATTTGAACGCTCATATGGCGGAAGCCAACAAAATATCGAAGGCAGGGCAGAAAGTTCGCTTTTTGAATATTCCTGCGAAAGCATCCGACAAAAGCTTCGGTATTTTTGAAAATTTAATGGGTTTCCAAGATGGTGCGGAGTTTTCAGGTTATCTTCGAGAAAAGGCATCGAAATATTATGGAACAGCGTCGATTGAATTTATCAAGCAAGTGTTAGATCACCAAACGGTAATTCGAGAACAGTATAAAGAAGAATTTCAAAAGCTAAAATCTCAGTATTTACCTGCGAACGCAGAAGGTCAGGACATACGTGCTTTTGAGCATTTTATGCTTGTCGGATTTGCTGGTGAATTAGCAATAAAATACGGCGTTATCTGCTGGAAACCTGACACCGCTTATCAAGCTGCCGTTGCTTGCTTCAATTCATGGCTTGAGGATAAAGGAGGCATTGGTAACGATGAAGATCGTCAGATTTCAGAACATGTGAAATCTTTCTTTGAACTGCACGCTCATAGTCGTTTTTTTGATTTGAATGGAGCGAGCGATCAGAAAATTAGCAATATGGCAGGCTATAAATCAGTGTACAAAGATGCGGTAACGTTTTTTGTTTCACCTTCAGTTTTTCAAAACGAAATTTGTAAAGGATTCCAACGAAAAACGGTAATACAGCTTTTGATCGACAAAGGATTTTTATTGAAAGATCACAATGGAGATTATCGACAGCAGAAATGGACTCCGTATGGGAACAAGAAAGTCTACGTAATTTCGGGAAAAATTTTATTGGGATAAATCGCATATGCAGAAAACGGGTAACGAACTTATCTCCAAATCGGCAATATTAGCGCAATTAATTTATAAAGCGATCGTAAGATACGCAAAGGCAAAAATGTCTCCAATTACAGCAAATAATTCAAGATTCAGCCTTGACTTTAATCGCGTTTGGAGAGGTAATATCCAAGAATTAATTGACAGCTTGGAGAAAAAGCATGAATAAGACAGAGAACGATTTTGAGATTTTAAAACGCATCATGAAACTGCAAAAACAGTCCGAGAAAGAATTGCTGAAAATTTGGCATACGATGTTTGATGAAAATCCTGAAATTAAGAGCAGAAAATATATGATCGCTAAATTAGCTTACAAAAT
>CADBNZ010000024.1 GCA_902796155.1 uncultured Pseudomonadota bacterium | reverse complement strand
TTTAATAAATAGTTCGATTAACTTAGACGATTACTCGACTCTTTTCCTACTAAATCGTTCGGATTCTGTTGCTAAGATGCAATTACATATTTCTTTACAAATATAATTGAATTTATTTGCGGACTATGTTATTAGTAGCTCACTGTTCAGGAATAATTGATATGAATACGTTACAGAATTTTGAAAAGAAAGAAGAAGAGAGATTAGGGGAAGGCAAAAACATTCCGGAATTTGCGCCAGGCGATACTCTCAAAGTACTTGTCAAGGTAGTTGAAGGCGAAAAAGAGCGTATGCAATCTTTTGAAGGAGTATGTATAGCTCGCCGTAATCGTGGTATTGGATCTTCATTTACTGTAAGAAAAATTTCATTTGGAGAGGGAGTTGAAAGAGTTTTCCCGCTATATTCTCCGAATATAAGAATCGAGGTTGCTCGTCGTGGTGTCGTTCGACGTTCTAAGTTGTATTATCTGCGTGATAGACTCGGAAAAGCAGCAAGAATCGCTGAACGAAATGATTATGCAACGAAGAGTAGCTCCGATGTTGCTGCACAGGAAGTTGCAGAAACTACTGTTCAGTAAGTTTTTTCATTTTTTATCCTTTCTAATAAAGCGGCTCTCGGTTATCCGGGAGCTGTTTTTTGTATTAATTATCTCCCAGTTTTCTCTTAACCAGAAATTAAGCTCTCCGTTCTACAATACTGTTTGAATTTGGCATATTTCGTCAACTGATTTTGCCGTTTTTTATTTTTTAGCGTTTTATCCGTCGGTTCGAATGTGAAAATGAACAATGATACGAAAATTGAAGTAATAGACGGCTCAATCAAAAGTATCCTGCGTATAACGATTCCGATAATCTTATCAACCATATCTATCAGCTTCATGTTCCTCATAGATCGCTTTTTTCTTGCTGGATACTCAGTTGATGCAATGAATGCCGCTTGCATATCCGGTAATTTCGTAGCAATGCTGTCACTTTTTTTCATAGGTATAACAGGAGCCGCTGGAGTATTTGTCGGTCAATACAATGGCGCACGTCAATATAATATGCTGGCAGTTCCTGTGTGGCAGATGATATATTTTTCTTTAGCATCGGTTCCCCTTTTCCTGGTTTTGGCATACTTTTCCCCTCACCTAAATATGCTTCCTCCATATTTTCTAAAGGATGGCGTAGCATATCAGCAAACTTTAATGTGCCTCGGATTCTTGGGCCCCCTGCGTGTATCAATTACAGCATTTTTTGTAGGTCAAGGAAAAACCAAAATTATTGCATGCTCCGCAATAATAATAGGAGCGATAACAAATATCATACTGGATTACCTTCTTATATATGGTGTACCAGGAAAAATCCCAAGTCTGGGATGCCGCGGTGCAGCAATCGCCACAAACATGTCGGAATTTTCACAAGTCATGATTTTGACTTGTATATTGTTCAGCAGCTACAATCGCAAGAAATTTAACGTATTGAAAAATCACCAAATAAATTTTGAGATTTTCAAAGGCTGTTATCGCATAGAATTTCCAATGTCGATAGGTCATTTCGCAATATTACTTGCGTGGTATATGTTACAAACAATTATAGGGCATACTTCGAGGGATGCTTCCACTATATATAACATGGCCTTGAATATCTTTATGTTTTTCTTCTTTATTTCCGGAGGACTTGGACGATCGGCAATGTCGATATGCTCAAATATGGTAGGACGCGATGACATACCATCGGTCAGGGAAACGTATAAATTTTTCGTGATAATGTCTGTGTGCTTGGGAGGCTTGATAGCTATTCCGTTAATCTGCTGTCCTAATTGGATTTTAAGTGCATTAAATGGATTATCTAGCGATATTTCAGCATTGTATCCGCAAATAAAAATGGCATTGCTTC
The DNA here is from genome assembly GCA_902796155.1 of uncultured Pseudomonadota bacterium. Classification (GTDB taxonomy): domain Bacteria; phylum Pseudomonadota; class Alphaproteobacteria; order UBA3830; family UBA3830; genus BNWE01. The sequence continues at coordinate 2,266 of CADBNZ010000024.1, read as the reverse complement.
TTGTGTCAATTGCCATAACCCTTGAAACAATTTTTCAATCGACTTTTGGCGTAACTCTCTCTGGCGGAGACGCGAAATTCGGCATTTTCGCCGATATGGCTTGCTTATGGATCCTAGTCGTAGCACCAACCGCCGCTCTTTATTTCACAAATATGCTTCATTCATCGCAAATCGTCTTCGGATTCATGATACTCCGTTCCGCAGTCTCCTCATCAATACTATACAGACGATACAAGAGCATGAAATGGTATAAAAAGCTGATTTAAAGAACGAAAAAATTAATATTCTGCTATTTCTTTGTTACAAGCTATAGAAAAGATAGCACTCTCACAAATATCAGAAACAAGCCACCTAAGGAATTATCATGCAAATTTTATCTATTATGCAGATCAATGCAGCGTGTTTTTCTTTATTGTGCCCTTCCTTTTATATGTTCCGATTTCAGGGTCATATCGTCTTATAAATTCTTCGACTTTTCCTGCGATAATATTTCTCCATTTACTTCCGGAAAATACACCATAATGCCCGACTCCCGGCTGCAAATAGCTATGTTTCATCTCTTGCGGAAGGTTTTTGCAAAGATTTATCGCTGCGTAACACTGTCCAGGAGCAGAAATATCGTCCTTTTCGCCTTCAAGAACCAGCAAAGCAGCATTTCTTATAGCCCCTAAATCGATTGTTTGCCCTTTGTACTTCATAACGCCTCTCGGAAGCTCGTATGTTTGGAAGATTTTCTCGACTGTTTCCAAATAATAAACGGCATCCATATCAAGAACCGACAAATACTCGTCATAAAACTTTGTGTGACGATCTATTCCAGCCTGATTGTTGTTTATTTTATCTTCCAAATACTGCAAATGCGCCTTGTAATGTGCATCAGGATTCATATTTATAAAAGCTGTTATCTGAACAAATCCTGGATATACTCGTCTTCCCGCTCCTATATGTCCTTCAGGAACGTAAGTCAGAAAATTCGTCTCGAACCACTTCAAAGAATGGGATTCTGCCAGCTCATTTACCTGTGTTTTCTTCACTCTCGGATCAATAGGACCGCCCATAGGTATTATAGATGCTGGAGCACAAGGATCGCCCGCCTCTTCCATGACCGCTGCCAATGCCATCACTTGAACTGCAGGCTGACAAACCGCCATAACACGTGCGTATTCGGTCCGATATAGTGCATAAAATCGATTAAATAAGACAAATAATTATCCAAAGTGAAATAGCCTGCCGATAAAGGGACATCCCGAAGACTCTTCCAATCTGTTATGTATGCCTCATGATGCTCGGCCATTCTTTTTACTGTATCTCTTTCAAGGGTTGCGAAATGCCCTGAAACAGGCGCAATTATTAGGACTTTCGGTTCATATCCGAATCCTTCTTTTTTAAATCGAACTAAATTGCAAAAAGGCTTATCAAGCACTGTTGTTTGATATAAACGAACGTTTTCTCCATCCACATTTACTTGCTCAATACCAAACTCGGGTTTCTTGACATAGCGAGATGTGCGCAAATACATGTCCGCCAAACCATCTGCAAAACGCCCGACGCTATAATCCATAGCATGCGGAGTATTAGCAAAAAAAGTACGCAAAGAACTAGCAAATTTTCTCACAGGCAGTTGCGCATAAGCCATAGCATCATAGAATTCATACATTGGTCAATGTCCTTAACATAAACATCAATTGATATTTTGTCTAAAAATATTTAGAAAATTGTTAACATTAGAAAGAAAAACTACAAAAATACGTAGCAAAAAATAAATGTGTTGCTTTTTCGCACAAACAAAAAAACGGCCCGTTTACGAGCCGTCTAAGAATATCTTATTTTCAGATTATCGTAATGCCCTATTGCACAACCACGTCCGGAGCAGCAGCTACAACATCTGATTTCGCTGCCGGAGTTCCTTTTGCCGCAGGATCACGATCGAGAAGCTCAATAACCGCGATAGGAGCAGCATCACCTCTACGGAATCCGCACTTTACAACCCGCGTATATCCGCCATTTCTTGCCGCATAACGCTCAGCCAATGGTCCGAAAACTTTAGATACAAGGCTGTTGTCACGCAAATCAGCGAACAATTGACGACGTCCTGCAACCGTTCCCCTCTTGCCCAAAGTCAGCATTTTCTCTACGTAAGATCTCAAATCCTTTGCTTTCGGCAAAGTTGTAACAATCTGCTCGTACTTCAAAAGAGCTTTTGCAAGGCTGTTAAACATAGCCTTTCTTTGCGCTGTATCTCTATTGAATTTTCTGCCACTAATTC
>CADBNZ010000023.1 GCA_902796155.1 uncultured Pseudomonadota bacterium | reverse complement strand
TGCGAATCAAGTTTGCTCTATTATGTGAATCCAAGTGATTGGTTGGCTCATCTAGCATCAAGACATCAGGTTGTTTCGAAACCGCTTCAGATAACTTTTTGTTAAACTTTTCTCCTCCACTCAGGTTTTGATAATCATAAATTAACTGCGGGACTAAGAAACTTAAGTTATCGCCGAGTTTTTCATGAATCATCTTCAGTAACGAAGATTTTCCACATCCATTGCTCCCTATAATTCCCATACGACTACCATCATTTACCAATGTACTAAAGCTCTTAAAGCATATTTTATGAGGTAACTCTAGATTAATGTCATTTAATACAAACATAGACTAATTATAAATTATCTCTGATAAAAATATAAGCGAAAATCACATCATGAAAATTTTAATATCAACAATGTAATGCTATCCGATCGACAAAAATAAAGGATCCCCGCTGCAAGCCACGGGGAATTATCCCCTTAGAGATTAAATTCTTAATGAGCCATAAAACAAGTTGGGGTTGCTACAATTGGGGAGACAGTATACACTGAAAGTTGTGGAAGTAGGAGGTATACAGCTTGAATAGAAGAATAATAAATGGAGAAATATTCCTTATACTATCAATTGTATGTGGTTGCTTTAATGATGTGTTTTCAAAATACCTTGGATGTTCTGCTTCTAGCGGTGAGATTGTGTTTTTTCGATTTTTGATAGGAGCTATTATACTAATGCCATTTATGAGTAAAAATGATTATTTACAAACGATTAGAGGCAGACAGGCTCTTCTTAATTTTGTTCGAAGCATACTAGGCGTGTTTAGTATGTGGCTCTGCACGTACTCTGTTATCCATTTAAAATTAATAGAGGTAACTATATTACTGTGGTCTATTCCTCTATTTGAACTAGTATTCAGTCGACTATTCCTTAGAGAAAGGGTAAATTTTCGTCAAATATCTGCTACGATAATATGTTTTATATGCATAGTCGTCTTTTCTGTTAAAGTATCTGATTTTTCGGTAGAGCATAGTTATCTGTATATCCTTCCGTTAACGGCAGCTATGTTATTTGCATTCCAAGATGTCATTATTAAAAAAATCGGTCGAACTAGTCAATGTGATCTAAGCATGCTGTTTTCATTTTCAATATATGCGACGATATTTTCGTCTTTTTCTTTTTGGAGTGGATGGGGAAAATTAACTTTCTCTATTAAAACGATAGCATTATTTATCGTCCTAGGAATCTGTGGCCAATTAATGCAGTATTTTTTATTTATGGCTTTTAGGCGATCTATGCTGTCTCAGTTAGCACCGATAAGATACCTAGAGTTTATCATACAGGCCTTTTTCGGTTTCTTATTTTTTTCTGAAATTCCATCTAAAACGAATATAATATGCGCAATAATGTTGTTAGCTATTATTCACATTGTTTCCAAGATTAATAAATAAGTATCAGCTGTAGACATTTAGTTGTTTTTCTCTTCAAGATATTTACCGCCCTTTCCAGATATCTCAGAGCCAAACGAACATATCTTTGTGTCATTTGATTGCTTGTCATGAGTTTATTTTTAAGGTTCTTCATAATAATATGAGTAATCTATGCCTTTCATAAACATTTCGCGATCATTAATTTTATCGGTCAACGCATTTTTTAAAATACGTTTGATTGCTCCAGCATCAACAACACTATCGACCATTGCCTCAAGATACTTTTTCTTATTCACAAGACTCCAATCTATGCAAAGATGTAATTGCTTCTTCAGGACCATATCCAGCCATATGCGAGTAGAACGACCATTTCCTTCCATAAATGGATGAGCGATGTTCATTTCAACATATTTATCTATAATCTGTTCGAAATTGTTAATGGGCATTTTTTCAATATCCGCAAGTGTACGATCCAGATATTGAGCCATTGCAAATTGAAATCCTCCTTTTGCTATATTTTTGGATCGAATCTGTCCCGCGAAATCATATAATCCGCTAAACAAATATCCATGAATCTGTTGCAACCCTTTTACTGTACCAACTTCAATTTGAGATAAAAAAGAACTATCCCACAAGGCATATGCTTTATTTTTGCTTTTACCGTCGAGAGTTTCATCGCTGTATGTGAACCATTCTATAAAACGATTCACCTGATTTGACGGAAAAACTTTTGCAAGAGCAACGATTTGTTCATAGCTCATAACATTGGTTAGTCTCATTTTTCCATCGGGAGCTCGTAATTTCAAGTGGGTAGTGCTACTAACCAGTTCGTTACCTTCCTTTTTTAGTTTTGCTTTCAGATACTTCCAATAATTACGATTTTTCTCATAATTATCTCCATTTCGTAAAACAGCAACGATATCTAAGACTGAAAAGAGCCATCTATTGCTTGCATCATCCCAAACGGCACGAACTTCTCGATCATTAAAGAAACGTATCGAAACTTTTTTATCCATTTGTTCCTCCTATATACTTTCAAGTGAATTAACTGCTTTTTCCAAATATCCCGGAGCCAAATGGGCGTATCGTTGCGTCATTTGATTGCTCTTATGCCCCATAAGTTTTTGGGTCGTATATAAATCTACTCCGCTCATTACAAGCCAACTTGCATATGTATGCCTCAGAGTGTGAAATACGACTTTTTGTCTCGGATCTGTAATTCTATCATTAAAGCCTAATTGATCTACTGTCCGTTGAAACGTATTTGAAAGATCTTTGATTTTATCACCATTACGAGATTTAAAAATGTAACCTGTTTGTTCTTTTTCATAACGTACTAATAACATTTTTTTCACTATTGGATGCATAGGTTCCATTCTTCCCTCACCATTTTTAGGATCAGCTATTGATATTCTGTCTACGTTCCATATAATCCTTTCCCATTTAAGATTAAATATTTCTCCAGCTCTTAAGCCAGCGTAAAGTGACAACAAAGCCATATCGTGTAAATCAACACTCCGTTTCATCAGAGAGTCAAGGAGAATACGAGCTTCTTCCTTTGTTAGGAATCTATTTCTCTTATTATCCTTAAGTTTTACTTTTACCTTTCCTGCCGGATTATCTTTAAAATATAAATCGTGTTTTTTCGCATAATTAAAAAGCAAATGAAGAGTCGATTTTATATAATCTACAGAACGAGGAGATATTGTTTGCAATGCCTCTGTGATAATCGTTTGTATATCATTAACCGTTATATCGATTAATTTTTTATTTCCCAATTTTTCAGCGATCCAGTTTTGATATAATCCATTGACTCGCCTTGATGTTTTTTCCGTTGCTTCCGTTTTATATATAACAATGAAACGATCAAAAATTTCCTGTAAAGTTATCACTTCTGAGATTTTAGCAATTTGCTCCTTTTTGGTTTCTTTATTGACCTCTTCATTAAGTTTTCTCATTGTCGCTAATGTTTGTGGCTGTCGTCCAAGCCTTATATTTTCTTTCAAAATACATAATATTTCATTTGCTTTTTGCTCAGTCCAACCTTCTGAAGCCCAGCCTATACCTTCTTCTTTACGCTTTTGGTTCAACATATATCTAATAGTAAAATATCGATCTTTTTGCCTGCCATGTTTCCTGATTGAATGTTCTCTATATCGTATTCCAGGAGTCTTACAATTTTTGAACAGAGCGCCCATAATTACCAGCCTTTTCTATTTATAATTCTTATTGTTAACCTACTTTTATATTAACTTACTGTATAACAATATACAAGATCTTATCCCCAATCTGTCCCCATTTTTTCATTTGCATCTATTAAATAAAATTAGCTAAAATTCAATCTTGTCTTTAAAAATCCATTGTATTTCCAGATAAAAATTGTTTATAATTTATTAACCATAAAAAACATACGCCCGGAATCATAATCCGCGTGTTGGGGGTTCAAGTCCCTCTCCCGCTACCAGTATGCACATGTTCTGGACATGTATTTTTCGCTTATTATATCTTTATTGTTTCTTGACATATCGTCGCTACATTTCCACAATCATTGAGCTTTTTAAAAAGTACAATGCCAGTTTCGTTTACGTTACACAGTTGTTCAAAACTTCAACATCCATGGGAAAGTTGCTACTGAACATTTTGCTGAGTTTTGCACAGTTCAAGTGTGAAGTTACCAAGGCTATGTGACACACAAGGGAGAAATAGAGTTCTTGCAAAAATAACTTTAAGAACTTTTTAGATCCTGATAATCTGAGGGGCAAAAATGTCATTTTCGCCTTTAGCAATAACTCTAATGTACATCTGAATTTCCTCCCATTTCGGCCTTACTTTGCGAATTATTTCGCGAAATTCATCTAGTCTTATCCTGGGTAACCTTGAAAAATTCTTCTTCTCGTTATGCAATCTATCGAAACCCAGCCTGATTATCTCTTTTTTTAGCTGACTTTCCTTCTTTTGCTCCTTTCTTTCTACTCTCTCATTATTTTCGCAAAAGTTTTAATAGAGTTATACTAATTTTTTCTCGATCTTCAAATAATATGGCTTTTTGCCGTGCGATATCGCCTTTTGTTCATATCGAGTAGGAATAAACCATTCTGGTCTGGTTTGCAGTCGCTTTAAGTCCGATATTGCGGTGTAAAATTCAGGCGCATTTTTTACGATTTCTGCAACTTCTTCCATATAATTTTCGCAGTCGGTGGCGATAATCAGCTCACCGTGTGGCTTCAGCTTAGAATAAAGTATCTTTGTGATAAATTCTTTTGATAAAAGACGGCGTTTATGATGACGTTTTTTGCTCTAAGGGTCGGGAAACAGTATATAGAACCTATCAATTGATGAATTTTCAAAAAAATCCAACAGAAAACGCCCGTCTCCTTTAAAAATTTTTACATTTTTCAGATTATTTTCATGAATTGCTTTCAAAGCTTTTGCAACGCCGTTTTCAAAAGGCTCGCAACCAATAAATCCAACTTCAGGATTTTGAATAGCGTTCTGTATAAGATGTTCGCCTGCACCAAAACCAATTTCAACGAAAATTTTCGAGATTCCATTGAAGAAAATCGCAGGATTTAAAATCTTTGTCGGTAGCGTTATTCCATATTCGTTTGCAAGATTTAAGAGGGCGTCTTTTTGAGTTTCGCTTAAACCATGTGAACGACGTCGTCCGTAAGATTGGATAACAAATCGCTCTTTTTCTTTATCGTCTGCCATTATTCCGATTCGTTATTTTGTTGCTGCTGTTGTGGCTTTCTGATGATGATTCTCTTAACTCGTCGCGGATCAGCGTCGGCAATTTCAAACTCAATTCCTGAAGGGTGCATCAAAATTTCTCCGCGCGTGGGCATGCGTTCTGCCATTAACATAGTCAATCCAGCCAAAGTTTCTACATCGGGAACTTCGCCGTCCTGTTGTGCATACGGTTCCAGTAAATCCACTCCCAACATTTCTTCGCACTCGGTAAGAAACATTTTTCCGTTAGCAACCAAAGAACCGTCAGGGCGCGTAATTACTTGCGGGAAAATATTGCGATTCTGCTGAATTTCGCCCACGATTTCCGAAACAACGTCTTGGAGGGTCACAAGACCATCGATTCCGCCAAATTCGTCTACGACAAGTGCCATATGGTTTGCCGAACTCTTTATTTCAACAAGCAACTCAAGAATTTGAATGCTTGGAACAACGTAAATAACTTCCTTTAGCAATGATTTTATATTGAACGATTTCGGATTTTTTATGTACGGAAGAAAATCACGAACTCTGACTATACCAATAACATCGTCCAACGTATTGTTATATATAGGAATTTGCGAAAAACTTGTTTTTGAAAAAATATTTATAAATTCATCAAGCGTTGTATCAGCCTTTGCCGCAACTATATCAACTCGAGGAACCATTATATCAGCTGCCGTAAGTTCTTTGAGACCCAACACATTCGCAACAAGAGCCAGCTCGCTGTTGTCATCTGGAATTTTATCCTCAGGGTTTGCTTGATCTTCCTCAATAAGATTTTCCAAACGATCTACCAATGGAACTTCTTCGGGCTTCTTCAGTAATTTTTTGAAATAATTATAAATTTTAAAAGGCATAAGTTTTTCTACTAAACTTGTTTTCCGAATCTCATTTTACTGATAAGGATTTGCAACATGCAAGCTTTCTAATATTTTTATTTCAAGAGATTCCATTTGTTCTGCTTCCGCATCGCCTATATGGTCATATCCCAAAAGGTGAAGAACGCTGTGCACAATTAGGTGGCGCAGATGGTCATCAAATGAAACGTCGGTTTGCTCGTCCGTTTCTCGTTCCACCGTTTCATATGCAATTGCGACGCTTCCTAATATGCAAGTGCTACGTCCGAGTGTATCGCAACCGCAAACATCTCCGCAGTCGCTTTCTATATCATCGATATCATCTGCCGGAAAAGAAAGCACATTTGTTGGTTTATCTATTCCGCGATACGTTTTGTTTAAAACACGAACTTCTTCATCGTCGGTAAATAAAAAACATATTTCGACGTTGTAGTGATTTAATTTTAGCTCCGAAAAAACGGCATTAACGCAGCTACTGACTATCGCTCGAACGTTGCTTCTTTTCCAACCTTTATGCTCAATGCTAATTTCTAAATTCATATTCTTTATTTTTCTTCTTCAATCGATCCAAGCAAGCTATGAGATTTTAACTCTGTAATCTTTACGTTAACCATGTCGCCAATATGTATAGCTTTATCACAGATTGATACTGCTTGTGAATACTCACTGCGTCCGACAAGTTGATTTTTGAATTTTCCGTTTTTTGTGAAGAGGACGGAAACGGTTTTTCCGATAGTTTCTTCATTAAATTTATTCTGTTGGTCATTTAATAAATTTTGCAGAATCTCAAGTCTTTCTTCTTTTATTTTTTCGGGAACTTGATTGTCCATTTTTGCGGCTGCCGTTTTATTTCTCGGACTGTATTTGAACGAATATGCTTGTGCGTATTTCACTTTTTCGGCCAGTTCTAATGTCTTTTCAAAATCTTCATCTGTTTCACCGGGAAAACCAACAATGAAGTCGGAAGAAAAAGCCATATCAGGTCTATATTTTCGCAACATGTCTACGCAATCTAAATATTGGTTCACGGAATATTTTCGATTCATCTTTTTGAGGATTTTATCGGATCCTGATTGTACGGGAAGATGTAAAAACGAAGCCAAGATTTTTATATCACGATGCGCTTCAGCAATATCTTTTGCGACATCTTTCGGATTCGATGTTACATATCTTAGACGAGCGAGCCCTTCTACTTCGGCAATAGCGTACAATAATTTTGAGAGCGACCAGTTTTTTCCATCAGGACCTTCTCCACGATAAGAATTTACGTTTTGCCCAAGCAAAGTGATTTCCTTAACTCCTAACGAAACAAGTTTTTTCGTTTCTTCGATTATATCGGCAACATCCCTTGAAAATTCACGCCCGCGCGTGTATGGCACTACGCAATATGTGCAAAAATTATCACATCCTTCTTGGATGGTTAGAAATTCCGAACAACTTCTTTTGGTAATCTGCTCCGATTGAAAACTTGCGAATTTTTCTTTGCTTGCCATATCGCTCATGAAAATAGATTCATCTTCATCGCTTTTGCTTAAAGCTGTTTTTACGGCAGAAACGATTTTGTGAATTTCTTGAGGACCAATAACCGCGTCAACATAAGGCGCGCGGTCGGTGATTTCCGTAGTTTTTGATTGAGCAACGCAACCGCAAACGATTATTGCAAAATTTTCGCCACGGTCCTTTGCTTTAAATTTAAGTGATTTTGCTCTTCCAAGATCAGAAAATAATTTTTCGTCAGCTTTTTCTCTTATGCTGCACGTATTAAATATAAGTATATTCGCATCGTCTTTTTTGGGACTTTCTTCATAGCCTGCGGCAAGAAGCGCGTCGGTCATTCTTGTTGAATCATAAAGATTCATCTGGCAGCCATAATTTTTGATGAAAAATTTCATAAAAAAACCTTTTTCAGTGCGATATTTCAGATTTTGTTTTCAAAAAACTCATTTTTTTAATCGCTTTTCTGATTTTCTGAAAGATAACAACGAAGAAATTATTAGCCGCGACATTTCCCGAAGTTGCTATTGGATCGATTACACCATATAAAGCAATTATGAACGCCGTCATTGAATCGTCGAAACCGAAATATTGCTTTAAAACTGGTACGGTTACCATTATTGTGCCGCTCGGAACACCTCCGCCCGCAAATTTGCTTAATACAAAGAAAATACCGAACAAAATAAATTGAGAGATAGTCGGAAGCGGATGATTGAACGCCAATAACACCAGCATTGCCAAAATCGGAACAATTATTGTATCTCCTACCATGTGAAAATTGAGAGTCAAAGGCATAACAGCATCTGCAAGAACCTTGTCTTTCGTATTTTTTTCCGCTGCCTCAAGTGACATAGGAAGGGCGGCGGCGCTGGACATCGTGCTAAATGCTGTCATGATAGCCGGAAGCGCATTTTGCAAAATTTCTATAATCCTGTCTCGTTTAAATGAAGCGGCGACTGATAGCCAAAGCAATAAATAGCAGAACAGGAATCCGAATATCTTTAAATATATCGTTGAATTTTCGGTTACAAAGCCCGTCATTCTTCCTTCGGCAAAAAGTTTTAGTAAAAATCCTGAAACAAAAATCGGAAGGAGGGGGACGAAGAATTTTTTCATAAATACCATTACCCAAGAATGAAGGATTTTTATAACGAAAGTAACGGTTTTGTTTGGATAAAATGAATTGAAAAAGCCTACAAAAACTCCGGCAAGAAGTGCGTGCGATGTACTGGCGATAATCGGTAGGTTTAGTTCAAAAAACGGCAGAAAATTGATGCTGCTTTCGATCATCTCTTTTGATTGATTTCCAGAAAGGACGCAAAAACCAACTATTCCAGATATCATTATGTTCATAAAGTTTGATATGAACACGACAGCCATTAATCCCAGAACAAATAGCATTCCTTCTCGAGGTATTGCGGAAAGGGCAACAGCAATGAAGCTAAAAAGAAGGAAGGGCAGAACAAATACCAAAGTTTCTCTCAGGCACACGCTGATAGTGAGGAAGAATCTTATAGTATCAGGAGCAAGATTTGCGTAATAGCATGAACAAAGAGCCATTGCACAAATAAGTTGCATCAAAGGATTAAAGACGATTTTTTTTAGGCTCTTCACTGTTACTGTCTCCGATTACAATGCGATTAATTTCGTTATTTATATTCAAGGTCGCTAGAGGATACTTTTGTAAGAGGAAATAGTCAATATTGCATTCCTGGTGAATATATTATTATACTTCAACAACGTTCTTCTAATCTTTCTCTATTTTCGCCATATACATCCGGATAAAGCACGATAATTCCAGGAATAAACATAACCACCGCGAAAATAAAAAAATTCGTCCATCCCAGCAAATCAGCCATAGCACCTGAAATTGTCCTGCAAAATGCTCCTCCGAAGTCGTAAAATGCCCACAAAAGCGCATATTGCGTAGTGCAGTATCTTTTATTGCAAAGAGAATACAGAAACGCGATAAAAGCTGTGCTCATCATTCCGCCTGTGATATTTTCTATGAAGGCCGTGAAATACAGCATATGCATATTATATCCGATAAATGACATTGCAACGTAAGTTAGGCAAGAAGCTGCATGTGCTATAGATGTGTAGAACATTGCCGCCTTTATATCGAGCTTTTTCACGAAATATCCGCCGCAAATCCCGCCTATTAATGTCGAAATTGTTCCGAATACTTGCACTACGTTCGCTATTTCTAGCATAGAGAATCCTATTTCAACGAAGAATGGTTTTGCCATCTTTTGAGCGATCATATCTCCCGCGCGAAATAGAACGATTATCGATATAAGACGCTTCCAATCACTTCTTTTCATGAATTTTTGGAAAGGATTTATCAGACAATCATTTAAAGCAGTTTTTATCAAGCAAAGAAAATTGACATCATTATGTCTGAAATTCAGAGGTTCTTTTGCGTCCGCATCTTCCTGTGGTTCTTCAATGTTCAAAATAAAAAGCATGCACAAAAGGATAGTTGAAGCCATAGCAAAATATGCGATATTCCATCCGAAGTAGTGCGCCAGATATAATGATAGGCTTTTGGAAAGGAACATCCCTATGCGGTATCCGAAAATGAATACTCCGGCAATTGGTCCGAGCATTTTCCCTTGAGTATCGCGGATTTGATACTTGTAAAGGGACATATCTTGGCAACCATCTGCAAAAGCGACAATCGAGGCGCATATAATCAGCCCCCACAATCCATCTTTTGGATTAGAACAAGCCATTCCGCAAATGCCGAGAAATAAAAGGAGTTGACTTGCGATTGCCCAACCTTTATGCCGTCCGAATTTTTCAGACAGAAAAGGAAAATTAAATCGATCTATAAATAATGCCCACAAAAATTTGAGCGTAAAAGGGCAATTTAGTAACGTAAATAAGCCTATTGCAGTATTTGATACGCTATAATCTTTTAACCAAAGATCTAATATCGTAAGTCTCAGAAGAAAAGGAATTCCGCAAGAAAATCCTATAAAGAATCTTGAGCTTACTTTCGGATCGCCGTATGTCTTTACAAAATCGCTTACTACAGAAACAAAACTCATTTATCTAATTTGCTCATTTTCTTTCGTGTTATAGGATCGAGATATCTTTTTCTCAATCGTATAGATGACGGCGTAACTTCTACGAGCTCATCGTCCTGAATATATGAAAGAGCTTGCTCGAGCGTTATTATTCGAGGAGGAGAAAGCTTGATATTTTCATCTTTTCCTGCGGCTCTCATGTTGCTTAACTGCTTCGTTTTCGTCGGATTAACGTCCAAATCGTTGCTCTTGGAATGCTCTCCGATAATCATGCCTTCATAGACAGGATCTCCGGGCTTAATAAACAGAGGGCCACGTTCTTCGAGGAAAAAGAGAGCGTAAGGAATCGCGTTTCCGCCCGAATTAGACACCAACACGCCACGGATTCGTCCTTCAATTGGCCCTTTATGCGGTTCATACCCGTGAAATGAGCGGTTCATAATGCCGCTGCCCCTTGTATCCGTCAAAAATTCGTTGTGATAGCCTATTAAACCGCGAGTTGGTATCAAAAATTTGATTCGCGTTTTACCTGCTCCCGTAGGAATCATGTCTATCATGTTTCCTTTTCGCAGAGTCATTTTTTCAACCACAATTCCCGTGAACTCATCATCCACATCGATATATAATTCCTCTATCGGTTCGAGCTTCTCGCCATTCTCTTCTTTATAAAGAACATGCAGACGGCTAATAGAAAGTTCGAAACCTTCGCGTCGCATTGTTTCTATGAGAATGCCGAGTTGAAGCTCTCCGCGCCCCGCTACTTCAAACGAGTCCTGAGCTTCCGCACGTTTTACGGTAATTGACACATTTCCTTCAGCCTCTCTTTGCAGCCTATCCCAAATCATTCGTGAAGTCAGTTTCTTGCCTTCCTGCCCGTTTAAAGGAGAATTGTTAATTGAAAATACCATGGACAAAGTAGGCGGATCGATAGGAATGGACTTTATAGGTGTTGAAACATTCGTGGAAGCGATTGTATCAGCAACTGTCGCCACTTGCAACCCAGCAATAGCAATTATATCGCCGCATTGAGCGTTTTCTACGGGAATTTTCTTTAATCCCTCGAAAGACAACAATTTTGTAAGACGAGATCTTTCGATAATTTCGCCTTTTGCATTAATCGCATGAACAGGATCATTGAGTGTCGCATGTCCCGTAAGAATTTTTCCGGTAAGGACTCGTCCGAGATACTGATCATATTCAAGCATGGTAACAAGCATACTGAAATGATCATCTTCTTTTGTTTGTGGCGCAGGAATATGTTTGATAATCGTTTCCAGAAGCGGTGTAAGATCGGTTCTAGAATCATCTAAGTTGGATACTGCCCAACCATTTCTGCCAGAGGCATATAAAATAGGAAAATCAAGCTGCTTTTCGTTCGCTCCGAGCGCAACAAATAAATCAAAAACTTCGTCCACAACTTCGGAAACACGAGCGTCTTGTTTATCAATCTTATTAATCACAACAATCGGATTTAAATTCAGCGCAAGAGCCTTCGTAAGCACAAATTTCGTTTGCGGCATAGGTCCTTCGGAAGCATCGACCAGAAGCAAAACACCATCAACCATACTGAGAATGCGCTCGACTTCTCCGCCGAAATCAGCGTGCCCCGGAGTGTCAACAATGTTTAGCTTTATATCATTCCATACAAAACTTGTGCATTTCGCAAGAATCGTTATGCCACGTTCTCTTTCCAGATCATTACTGTCCATTGCGCAGTTTTCTATCTGCTGATTATTCCTGAAAAGGCCGCTTTGCTTAAACATCGCATCGACAAGTGTTGTCTTGCCATGGTCAACGTGTGCGATAATAGCGAAATTGCGAAGTTCCTTAAACATTATTCATTTTCTCCAAGCTGTTTTTCGTGATTATGATTATATATAGGTAATTTAGTCCTTGTAACAAGTAAAAGCGTCAAAAGTCATCAAAATTTCTTCCTCATGTTCGTTAGACGGAAAATTTTCCTTCTTAAAGGGAACCATGAAAGTAGCATCTTGATATGAAATTTCTATTAAATCTCCTGCACCGAAATTAAAAACATTAACTACTTTACAACTGATATCTTCGTGATCGATGATTTTCACGTTTTTACCAATCAAATCGCACACGTAATATTCATTTTCGTTTGTTTGCTCGAGATCGCTCTTTTTTACGTAAAGAATCGCCCCTTTAAAAGACAAAGCTTCCGTACGGTCGTTTATCCCGCTCAAACTTATTATTATATGCTTTCCGCCGACAAATCTTATAACGCGAAAATCGAACTCGCATCCGTCAGATGTATACACCTTCTTGTAAGCGCAAATATTGTCGGAAAATAGAACTGCGCGCAGTTGGCCTTTTATTCCAAAGGCTCCGACTACGCGCAAAACCTCAATAACGTTATCCGATTTTTCGGTATACGTACGAAATTCCATTTCTCAAAGCAATTAAGATGCAGATTCTTGCTGCGCTTTAAGTCTCTCTTGAGCTTTTTTCTTAGGAGCAGACTTTTTTGGTGTCTCTGAAATGGCAGGCTTCTCACACAAACCACGTTGACTCAAAAGAATCGCACAACGCTCTGACAATTTTGCTCCGACAGAAAGCCAATATTTCGTTCTTTCTTCATTTGCAACGATACGATCCGGATTTTCATTCGCCAAAAATGGATCATACGTTCCTAATTTCTCCAGGAATGCTCCATCTCTCGGATTTCTTGAATCCGCAACAACTATTCTGTAAAAAGGACGCTTCTTCGCTCCACCACGAGCTAAACGAATTTTTAAAGCCACAAAAATCTCCAATAATTAAGTAACTAAAAACGAGCTGAATATAAATATCAAACAGCTTACGGCCTACTTTTTAGCAATATAAGTGAAAAAAGTCCAGAAAAATATGTAAGAGGATGATAGAATACTACGTTTTATCAATTAAAAAGCTACAAAGGAACTTATTTTTTTGTGGAAAACAACCCGATTATCGGATATAAGCAGTTATAAGATATGCAGAAAAATTCAAAATTTTGGACTCTGTTTACCAAAATTTCAGAAAAAAACTCTATCTTAGATTCAATATCATCGCCGGTATCTATAATTAATTTGCGTTTCGCTTAATCCTCTTTCTCTACGTAGAGCACCTTACTTGCTATCCTTGTTTCATGTTTTTTCGCAGGGTAGATTTATATGAATGTGGAGATAGAATTCTAGTAGGAGAATTGACTGACGATCCAAGCGGGGCAAAAAGTATGTTTCATCCTGTTATTTGGGATTTTAAACTTGGTGAAATGATTGACACACCAACATTAGATCAAATCAATGCCGTTATAGAAGATGATAAAAACAACTACGTAAGTGCAATCACTAAATAGGGGCAAATAATAGCAATCAATTAATTTTTAAAAGTTTCTTTTGCTTTTTCGGTTCTTCCTTAATTTTTCTTTTTTCAAAGCCATTTTTTCTAAGAAAAGCAAAGATTAAGTCTGCAATCTTTTCGTTATTCTTATCCATGAACATAAAGTGCGTATTTCCGAAAACTCCGATTTTAGGGAGATGTACAACTACTGCCTTCCCTCCATATCTGTTTATTGTCGCTGCCCATTTTTTCGCCATAACCAATCGCTGATACCAATTATCTTGCCCGGGGATGTCGTTTGCTTTTGGAGGAATATTATCGCCATAGTACATTACGATAGGAATTTTCGTTAATTTCATAAATTCATTTTTGTTGACTGATGTAGTGCGCAATATTCCCGACGAGCTTCTTATTATTCCCGGACATTCTCCTTCCGGAAAAGGAAAACCTCCCGAAGGTTCAATTGCCACAATAGCTTTTATTTTGCTGCTGGCCATTGCTGCATACCAACCATTTTCGCCCCCCTGCGAATGGGTAATCAGTATCCCATCACCAATTTTATTAAAGAGTTCAGATATTGAATCCGCGATTAGTTTTCTATTCTGTTCGCCTGTATTTGGAGTCGTTTGGCAGAAAAATTGATTCAAAGAATCCGCATCTGTCGGGAATTGAACATTTTTGTAGTAATTCGGCCAAAGTCCAAAGCGAAAAATATCGAAGCAAAATTGATCTATGTTTGCTGTTTTTATAGTGTAATTATGTAAACCAAGTCCCGCTCGACCTCGTCGCGGCTGATCTATTATATAAACAGAATAACCGTGTCTGAGGAAAATATTTTGGAAACCATCACGTCCATCAGGCGTTGTTTCCCAGCATTTCCCAGATTGACCGGCTCCATGAAGAAACACCACAGGATATCTATAAGGATTTTGCGGAATTTGGTAAAAAATATACGCATGGTCGCCATGACGAGTTTGGCCTTGCGGATTTCCCCATCTTTTTGAATCGTATTTTCCTTTGATTTTTATGCTTTTTCCGCCTACAAAAAAACTTCCTTGCTTATCGATTATCAAAGGCTTTCCTTGAAGGTCATTTGATGCAAAAAACGCAAATACAACAACGGATAATAGCGAAAATTTTCTCATCTTAATCATAATTATAATACCTGCTTTTTTCTGCTTTTATGCTTGTAACATCTGAGTGGCCCGAATACAAAAGTGTCTCTTCAGGCAGCTTAAATATGCGATTAAAAACGCTATCTGCCAACTGGCGAGCGTCTCCTCCAGGAAAATGCACTGCACCAATCGAATTTTTGAAAATTGTATCCCCTGAAAAGGCAATTCCGTTTTTATAATCATAAAATATAACCGAATCTGTTGTATGCCCCGGAGTATATATCACCTGCAATTGCGCCTTATTATTCTTTCCAATAGAAAAAGCATCTCCATCTTCAAAAAAATTAGCGTCTTTAAGAACAATATAAGGTTCATAAAAAACCGACAAATTATATGAAATATCTGTAAGGTATTTTTCTCCGTTTTTGTGGATAAAATACGGTATATCAAACTTCTCATGCAACTGTTCAACTGCGCCAATGTGATCAAAATGCCCATGTGTTATAAGGATTTTTTCAATAATCCATTCTTTTTTTCGAATTATTTCTGCGAGTTTCGTTGCTTCCGCTCCTGGGTCAATAATAACACCACGATTCGTTTCATCATCAACGTAAAAATATACGTTCGTTTCTAATGCTCCAAGAACAGGAACTTTTTCCAGAATCATTTATTCAACACCAGCAAAAATTTTTCTGCAGAATATCACTCGCAGTTTTCGCTTTCTAGTATTTGAAGGGTGAGTTCTTGCAAAATAAATAATTTCGCGGGATGTGGCTCATTTGTTTTTTTCAAGTTCTATCAGCACAACCTCTGGAATATTTCCAATACGATATGGAGGTCCCCAAAATCCTGCGCCCGTGCTTATATAGAAATATGTACTGCCATCCTTATTCAATACAGCAGTTGGTTTGTACAAAAAGCTCGTCAGAAAATTCAAAGGAAATATCTGGCCACCATGAGTATGTCCGGACAAATGCAAAAACACTTTATTTTTTATCGATTCATCAATTGAAGCGGGAGAATGGTCAACGACAACTATATTTTCCGTTCCATTCGGTATTATTTCGTGCAAAGATTTCCTGCGATAAACCGTTTCATCGAGCCGACCGACAATATTTAAATTATCGAAAGCCACGCAACTATCTAAGAGCATATTAATCCCTGCTTTTTTCATAAGATTTATGCAATCTTGCGCGCCTGTATAAATTTCATGATTACCTATCACTGCATAAGTTTTATATTTCGACGTTATTTTTTGCATGGCGATTACAAATTCGTCGCCGTAATTACGTAATCCTCGCATATCAATAATATCACCGCCGAGAATAACCACATCAGGATTTGCTCGCTCTATAAGAGTCGAAACTTTTTCAAGCGTTGTCATTGTATTTATGGAACCAACATGAATATCCGAAACAAAACATATTTTCAGGTTATGATTATATGGAATTTTGATTTTTTTTAGTCGCGGATTTAGTGCGTTAATATATCCTACTAACAAAATGAGCAAAACAGCAATCAGGCCACCCGCTAAAATTTTTTGTAAATCGATTTCGCTATTAAATTTGTAAACGATGAATGCCGAAGCACAAAAAATCGAAAAATATAAAATGAATCCTAAATAGATGTAACCAATATTACATATTAAATCAGTTAGCCAATAACATTTTAAAGAATTTCGTATCGCACCAAATGATAAAGGCGCAGTTATCGACAAAAGTACAATTGCAACACTCAGCCAAGTTATTTTTGTAACGAAATAAATCCCTTTCGCGCAAACATAACCAGCTAAAACTTGGAGAACAGCAATAAAAGTGAAAATCGTAATCATATTTTCATATCATAAATTATTGCAGCAACGATTCGCAAAAATTCCAATTTATGCAATTCATAACGATTCTTTTGATATATTCCGCTCTATTATTGCGATAATCGATGTAATATGCATGCTCCCAGAGGTCAATAACACACAATGGAGTCGCGCCCGAGCCAATAGGATTTTCCGCGTTTGATGTATTCAAAAATTTCAGCTCGCCATTTTCTTCAACAAGCCAACTCCAACCGCTTCCAAACATAGTTCCTGCGAACGCTATATATTCGCTGCGAAATTTATCGAAATCGCCGAATTGACGGTTCACCAAATTTAATAATTTAGCAGAAGGAAATTCTGAAGAATTTTTTAGGCATTTCCAATAAAAATCGTGATTAAAAAGTTGAGCGGCGTTGTTAAAAATTTTCTGATGATAATTTCTTGCTTTTATAATTATCTGCTCCAAAGATAAATTTTGAAATTCCGCATTTTCTCCTATCAATAAATTAAGAGTATTTGCATATCCCACATGATGCTTTCCGTAATGATAATTAATGGTCTCCGATGACAAAAATGGTTCTAAGGCTTTTTCTGAATATTCGATTGTAGCTGAAAACATAAATGGGAACTCCTAAAACTATATCAACCACTATAAATTAGGTGTGGAAAAATTACAATCTAAACCATGAAACGGAAATTTTTGAAAGTCATATTCTTCATCGAATAATTTTCGCAATTGCTTGTCGCCTTTTTTCCATAAAAGATGGATATTTGGCCCCGCATCTAAGGTTACTATCGGACCATCATTATGATTTTTCCAAAATTTTCGAATCTTTATTAAAGTATCTAATGTTTCCGGCAGAATATATCCAAAATGCGGACATGAAGTCTCGAATAATGCGTGCATATCTTGAAATTCTTCCCAACAAATTTGATATGCTTCGCTCCATTTTCCATTTTCGAAAGCAGATATAAGTTTTTCGCATCGAGATTTCGCCCGTTGCGCTCGTCCCTGCATAAGCGAACTTGATTGAACCCGTCTATGTGCTTCACTGGACGAAATTTCTTTTTTTCCAGAATTAATAAGTATAAGTTCATGCTCAATTTTTATAGGAAGATCTATCTTTTTCGCGCTTTCTCCTTCCCAAATGCACCAAGGAGAAAAAAACGAACGACATGAAGAGCCGGAACCTACCCTACTAACTTTGCTCATATATTCAGAAGATGGCATTTCGCTATTTTTCACATCGGATATGGCCTTAAAAGCGCATGTAGTAAGAGCGGCAAAACTTGAAGCAGAACTGGCTATACCCGCGGATTTCGGAAAGGAATTTGCAGAACGAACGCTAAAAAATCCATCAAAATTCAAAAGATTTTTTATATAACTCAGATGATTCAAAAAACGATTTTTTTCATTTTTCGATAAAGTATTATTGATAAACTTATCGGATTTCTCGTTTAAATCCAGCCAAACTTCCGTAGAAAAATCATCCAATGTATAAGATAACGAAATGTTACAGGGAATATTATCTTCCTGCTTTCCCATATACTTTATTAAAGCAATGTTTGAAGGAGCTTTTGCTGTCCACATTTTTTTAACCCATAATTCCTAATCAATAATAATTTATAAAAGTAATAATTTATACGGTTGACTTAAATCTAATTAGAATGTTTACTAACGAAGTTCGCGATTTAGTTTTCGTAAATAATCGCGCGTTTGTCCCTTGGAGAGATGGCCGAGTGGTTTAAGGCGCACCCCTGGAAAGGGTGTATATGGGAAACTGTATCGAGGGTTCGAATCCCTCTCTCTCCGCCAGTCAAGCTATTGATATGAGGTAAATTTTTATGGCTCTCGACCAGTATCTTTAGTGGTTGTAACCATTAAGAACCAGACTGTCATAGGCTTTCCAATCATATTACGATAACCTATTATTACTTGTTCATTTTAAAAATGGCAGTTTGTCCTAGCTGCCATAATTTTTCTGGTGTTGAAAATCCTGCTTTAGTAAAAAGTCGGAGTTGGATTTCTGCACAACAAGGAGTGTCCCAATGCATTAGAGCCTCGGAAGATATATTTTCTTCTTCTCGAATCCTCTTGGCTTCTGTGAACAAAAATTCTTCCTCCGCTAAATCTTTCGCAACGTAATCGCATTCGATATACCATCCGCCGTTTTTCAATGCGTCTCGTATTTTTTTATACAACGCAATTTTGGAATTATGCGAAAAGTGGTGCAGTGTCTGAAACGAAATCGCGCAATCGTATTTTTCTTTTCCAAAATCGACTTTGAAATAATCTCCGCGAATCAACTCAATATTTTTCTGCGGATAATTTTCTTGCAATTTATCCAACATGACTTGTGTGTAATCAATTCCGATGACATGTAAATTTGGAAACTTTTCAAAAATATGATTCAGTTCTAATCCCGTACCGCATCCCAGATCAAGTAAATTCTCACAACCATCAGGAACGAATTCCGCGATTTTTTCATAACCTTCGCGGCAGCCTTCAACATGATTCAACATTTGATTTTCATAATTATCGATGCGTTTTGTGAAAAAATCGTCCATTTTTTCTATCGTCATATCATCTCCCGTTTTTTGTGTTACAATCATATCAGTTGTTCTTCGAGGGCAAAATGGGAAAGACGAGTCGCGACAATATTGAAGTAAGAAATAGCGCAAAAATAGTTCTTTTGAACGATGAAAATGAACTTCTGTTAATTGGAATAGATGATAAAAACATCAAAGACCAAAAAGGTGAGTATAAAGGTCGATTTTGGCAACTGATCGGAGGAAAAATTGAAGATCAAGAATCAATAGAAGATGCGCTGAAACGTGAATTATTTGAAGAAACTGGTCTTACTGAAAAATACGTTGAGTTCGGTCCGATAATTTGGCAAGGAGAATTAAATCTATTAATGTACGGGATACAAACAAGAGTAAAACAAAAATTTGTACTTACTCATTTAAAAAGAAAGGCTGATTTAAACTTAAATCACTTAACGCAAGAGGAAAAAGGAACGGTTACTGAATTAAAATAGTTTTCTCTGAAAGAAATAGAGGAAAGTAAAGAGATAATTTATCCGGGACTTCTCCCTATTTACTTAAAAAATATGGTTCTTGACTAGATTATAGGGGATAAGATCTGAGATTAGTTAATAACAATTTGTAAATATTTTCATGACGATGATTGAAGCG
>CADBNZ010000022.1 GCA_902796155.1 uncultured Pseudomonadota bacterium | reverse complement strand
CTGTTCGAGATTGAAAACAGTTGAGTCCAAGTAGAACCATCATTTGAACCAAACAAAGCATAATCGCGCGGAGCTGCAACACACCAGCCATCGCTTCTTGCTCCGACACTAAATAAATTGACGAATTTAGCAACAGGCAATTCGATTTGTATCCATCCTGATGTTTCACCGTTTAACTCAAATCGTGTATCGAAGTTCCTATCAAACAAATAAAATCTTTTGTGATCTGAATGCTCCGTACTGGAAGATAATCTGTAAACTCCATCTTCTCCTATTGTTTCATCAGAAGTTAGTGTTGGTACGATATAGTTGTACTTGTTTAACCAACGTTTATATTCATGAATAGAATTACCGAGAATAAAACAACTGCAGCCGTGATAAGCTGAACCTTGATTGGCTGTGATGTAAAGTCTGTAATATAAGTAGGCGTTTTCATTTTCGAATGTAAATAGTTTCAGTTCGCCGAGAGTCGTCCAAGATACATTGCTTTCTGAATCAAGAACATTCCAAGTTTCCCCATCGTTTGATCCCTGAATTTGAAATGCAGAAGGAGCTTGATCGAGAGAGCTATCTCCACGTGATGCAATTTGCACTGCATTAAAAGCGGTTGGTGTAGGAAGTTTGATTTGTAGCCATGCATCTCCCGAATTAGCAGTTGTTGCCCAACGAGTTTGAGTATTATCATCAAATGCGAAATATCCTGCATGGTCATTTGCAAATTGCGAGCTTGCTAAAATTTCATAGCCATCTTGATTGGCAGAAGAAAGTTTCGGAATGCCTCTGTAAAAATTGTGCTTCCCAAACTCTTTTCTAAACAACCTGAATCTGGAAATACGCCAATATTGATCTCCGTTTGTACTCTTACAAGTCAGTTTGTAATATTTGTAGGCAGTTGTGTTTTCAAATTTATGCCATCTGGTTTCATCTCCGGTAAAATCTCTTTGGTATTGTCTTTCAAGTAACAATGTCCAAGTTTCATCGTCATTTGATCCTTCAAGCTTGTACCAACGCATTGTGCGCTCTAAATTATCTCTAAATGCCGCAATATCTAGTAAATTAGCTATTACAGGTTCAGGAAATTCATATTTAATCCATCGAAATAAATCAGTCGTATCTTCACTATATTTCACATATATATATGAGTTTGCATCTGTATCGGTTAACTGCGGTGCTCCATTTTCATGTAAATTACTGTAGGTAAGTTTTGCGAATCCCGTTTCGTTTGAAGACATTGTTGGCGTAAGCAAAATTAATTCGCTTTCATTATTATCAATTTAAGTCCCCCACAACTGAAATCCTCTCGGATAATTATCGTCTTTCCATCCAAGATACAGCTTAAAATATCGAAAGCATCCTTTTATCTCAGTTGGAATATTTCCTGTTACTATTTCATTGTTTTTGTATAAAAGCGTTGTCCAGTTTTTCTTATTATTTGAAGCTTTCAGCCAAAATTCCCCTAAAGCTCTATCGGCATATCGGAAATGACAGAACACGTAATCGACCACAACTAATGATGAAAATTCAAAGAAAAATTCACGTCCCCAAAAGTCTATTTTGTTGGTAGAACTTTTTAGCATATCGTGAGCATTCCAATCTGAACCGTTGTGCGTAACTATGAGATTTGAATTTATGTCATCACCGTAATTTGGAGTAAGCAATGTTGGTTCGGGCGCATCGAGTCGAGAAATTTCGACATTGTAACTCGGAACTCCTAACTTTTTTGAAAAAGTAAGTTTTGTAATACCTCGATTAATCGGTAAAGTGCTCATTTTCGGATTCAAATTTTCGTTGAATGAAATAAGATGAGTCCCGTCAGAAACAATTTTCAAAACAAACGAAAAATCATCTTGTGGTTCAAAATCCGTTCGGAATTGAACAACCAAATCTTCGGTCACAAACATGCGATACTGCAAAGTCTGTTCTTCTAAATCGATAATTCCGTTGTTGCAGATTTTTATGTTACCCAAATTATAAATTGTGGCGTTGCTTGCCATGTCGCAGATCTCCATTTCACCGCTTTGATTGATAGAAAGATTGTCTCCGAGTTTTACGATTCCGAAATTCGAAAATGTCGCATGTGTTAATGCGTCTCTCGAAATTGTTCCGTTGTTGTTTACTAAGCCATCACCAGTTTTGATGATTCCAAAATTGTCCTCAGTGGCTTTTGTGATTATCGGAGCTGAAATCGTTCCGGCATTGTTCGAAAAGCCATCACCAATTTTCACTAATCCAAAATTTTCGCGAGTCGCTATTTGAATTTCTTCTTCAATTTCTTCAACTTCATCTTTAAAAATTACTGACTCATTATTTTCCGCATTAAAATCAGATTTAGCCTGATAATTCGTAAGTTCTACTTTCGGAAGTTGCTCATCATTTTCAATTTCGGCTTCATCTGCATAAATATGAGTTTCATTTGCTTGGCTTGTTTCAGAATTTTCTTGGAGAGTCATTCCGTTTTTAGATATTTCTAAAATGTTCCCCCAAGCTGTATCGAAATTTTCATTTGTTTTTTTGATTGAACATTGACCTAATTTCCCTCCAGCATCGCCTCCGCCATCTAAGCATTCAAAACCATCACCACCAGAATTAACGACCAAATATCGGTTTGCAGAAATATTTTGGATTTCGGAATTCTCTACCGAATAGGGTAGATGTACTGCTCGATTTTCTAAATCTGAAACCATTTCCGATAACTCTTCGATTTCTTCTTCGGTGTTCGTTACATCGTCATCAATCATTGCAAATGTTGAGCGCAAGTCATTGATATCATCAACAACATCGTGATTTTTGTTCGGCAATGGATAATGGCGATTTGGTGTTATCATTCTCCGACTATCGCCTCCAAAGCTGTTTCAATTGCAGAAAGTCGACTATCTAGCGAAGAAATATCTGTCTCCAATCTTCTGATTTTCGGATTTAAACAAGTTCCTTCTAAAAGCCAAGTATGAACATCTTTTGCTGTTACGCATTTAAATGTGTAAACGGTATTTTTCTCAGTAATTGTCGCGATTGGTGTTGCTCCGTCAGATACTCCTGAAAAAGTCTGATCTGGAAATACCAAAACTAAATTTTTGCCTGTTTCCGAGTTTCCGACTAAGTTGATTGGAAGTTTATTTTCGGATATTGAAACAATCTCAATTCGGTCTCCGATTTGCGGTACTTTTGGAAATGTGAATTTAGTTGCCATAATCAATATTCCCTCGTGGTTATGTGCTCAATTAGCTGAATTTCAGAAATTGTTATATATGCGGATTTCGTGTTTACTGCTTCGATTTTATAAAATTTGTATGCGTTATCATGATTCAAATCCCAAGTTTTGGTTTCGTTATGAGTCCAAGTTAGCGCACCTGAATTTAGTAACTCATCATAATTTTCCCCATCATTAGAGCCGTATAAAACAAAAAAATCAGGTTCTTCGTCCGCAAAACCGCCTGACATCCTGAACATGTTCGCCTTATCCGCTTCTGGAAGTTCAATTTGAATCCATCCTGATTGAGTTTTTGTCGTCCATGAACTTGAATCGGATACGCTATTGTTGAACGCCTCAAACGGATTGTAAGTTTTTGCACCTGAGTAAATCGAGTTTGCAGTTACAACAAAGCCATCCTGAGAATTTGCTGTCATTATCGGTGTTAATCTTCGGTAAGCGTTTAGCTCTCGTTTATATTCTCGGACT
>CADBNZ010000021.1 GCA_902796155.1 uncultured Pseudomonadota bacterium | reverse complement strand
TCAAGGCTAATTTCGTAAGTGGGTTTCCTTTAAAGCTATCAAAATTTTTCAGAAACTCCCCAAATTCCTTCTCATTGAAATATGGGAAATGCTTTACATTCGGTTGTTTATATGCTCCTACGGTGTCTGCCATTATGTTGTGTTTAATTCTGCTTGTCGCTACTGCGTATTTAAAGACAAAATTAACAATGCCTCTTGTCTTCTTCGCTTCCGCCAGCGTACCTTTATCTTCTATCCGCTTTATAACAGAAATTAAATCCTCCGTAGTTATATCTTGAATTGGAATATTTCCTAAGTATGAGAAAATATGCCGTTTTAATCTGCTCAGCCTTATGCTCGCTTCTCGTCCTTCTCTGCCGTGACTCCATTTTTCAAGCCACTCCAACGCAACTTTTTCAAACGTATTATCCTGCTTCTGTTTTAATGTACTCCGTGCCTGTCTTTTTTCTTGAATAGGATCTATGCTTTCTTTAATTTTCTCGCGGTACATACTTCGCTTTGATCTTGCTTCACTCAACGAAACTTCAGGATATACACCCAACGCAAGCAGTTTTTCTTTCCCTGCTATGCGATATTTCAAATGCCAATATTTGCGTCCGTTACTTTTGATAAGCAAAAATAGCCCTCCGCCATCAAATTTTTTATATGCTTTATCCTTCGGTCTAAAATTCTTGCATCCAAGCTCAGTTAACATTGCTTTTATCCTGTGATTCCCTATAAAAAAGATACCCCCAAAAGTACCCCTTTTTATATACAGCTTAAGCTGTTTTTATCGGGGTATATCTGGACTATATAAAAACATTATATACTCATTTCAGGTTGTCTATATATTACAATGGATTCAATTGGATTAAGATAAATCAGATTTTGGCTGGGGTGGCAGGATTCGAACCTGCGGATGACGGTACCAAAAACCGTTGCCTTACCACTTGGCGACACCCCAACGGATGTAGTGAAACGCAAGCAAAAAACGCTTACAACGGCCATCATACTATACTATAACGTTTTTAAAAGCTAGTTTTCGTGTATTTTTTTTGAAAAAAGGCTCTTTTTAGAGTTCAATGGTTAATCGATGATAAATTCATCTTGCATTTAAAAGGAAGTGAAGCTAGATTTTATTCCAGATACAATGATTTTGCTGCTTTTGTTGCCACATTATTCTTTGAAAAAACAAAAATCAAAAAGATGCTGGTCTAGAGCCATTTATATAACAGGTGATTTATGAAATTCCTGGACAGAGCAAAAATTTTCTTGAAAGCAGGCGATGGTGGCGATGGTTGCCTTAGTTTTCGTCGCGAAAAATTTATAGAATTTGGTGGTCCTGATGGTGGAGACGGGGGAAAAGGCGGAGACATCATTGTAAAAGGAGTGAAAGACGTAAATACGCTTATCGATTATCGATATAATCAACATTTTCGTGCAAAACGTGGTGAAAATGGCATGGGGAGCAACAAGTACGGTGCTGGTGGTGATGATTTAATCCTTAAAGTTCCTGTGGGAACCGAGGTTTTATATGAAGATGGCGAAACAGTAATTGTTGATGTTACAGAAGAAGGACAAACATTCGTTATCGCAAAAGGAGGCGAGGGTGGTCGAGGAAATAATAAGTTTAAATCGTCTACAAATCAGGCTCCACGAAGGGCAGATAAAGGCGAAGCTGGCGAAGAATTATGGGTATGGCTGCAGCTTAAACTTATAGCGGATGTAGGTTTGATTGGGCTGCCTAATGCCGGCAAATCAACATTTCTTTCTGTTACAACAAGAGCGAAACCGAAGATAGCTGATTATCCTTTTACAACGCTTATTCCTCAGCTCGGTGTTGTACGATTTAATTCGGAAGAATTTATAATCGCGGATATTCCCGGATTGATTGAAGGAGCGCATTATGGCCGAGGTTTGGGCGATAGATTTTTGGCTCATGTAGAACGTTGCAGTGCGTTGATTCACTTAGTGGATATCACGCAAGAGGATCCTTTAGAGGCTTATAAAATTCTGAGAAATGAACTGTGTTCTTATTCCAATGAGATGGGCCAAAAAACGGAAATTGTCGTTCTTAATAAAATAGACGCAATTGATGGAAATGAAGCTCAAAAAATTAAGAAAAAATTCGAAAAGACTATTAATAATCAGGTTTCTCTTATTTCTGCGGCAACTAATAGCGGGATTTCTGAGGTCTTGCAAAAAATTCTTGAGATTAAGAAGAGTAGGGAAGAGGAATCGCAGAGCGAAAGCGAAATTGAATCGGAAATTTGATTTACGGTCTGTTTCTGCAATTTCTTTATATTTTTTAATTAATATCGGTCTGATTGTTAATTTCTTGTTAATATATTCGTGATAGAACGCGAATATGGAACAGTTAAAAGAGATTAATTTATTTCATAAAGAAAACACGCAATTGCGAAAATGTTTTTTCTTCTTTTTCGTGATAGCTGTTTGCGGTTATTTATCCTTAATTGTTTCGTTTTGTCCTTACAGCGATGACTATTGCAGACATGTCGCGAATTTCCATGTTGGAGCAATGAATGGACAGAGGTATGTGACGTTTGTATTAGAACTCATAATGTATCTTTCCAACATTATCACGGATGCGGCTCCATTTACTCATATAATGTCTTGCGGATTTTTGGCGTATTCAGCAATCATATGTTTAAGAATGTTCAAAGTTAATCTAGATAATAAGCTGGAAATTTTCTGCTTCGTTCCGATAGTTATAAATCCATTTCTTTTTGAATCAATGATGTACAGATTTGATAATCCGTTCATGACTCTTGCTTTATTGTTAGTTGTTTTATCAGCTTATTTTTCTTCTTTATACCAAAAAATATTTTGTTCTTCAAACTATTCCGCTTCTGATTAGTTTTTTTATGTATCAAGCGGCTTCTGCTCTTTATTTTATTGTGCTAGCGTATAATTTCATTATGGAAATACAATCAGGCACGTCAATATCAAAAACCATTTCAAAGATGCAATATTGGTTTTTCACTTTATTATTCGTGGGACTTTTCTATCTTCCTTTTACATATTTTCTTACTTATTGTGTATCTAATGATGGAGGGATATTTTTAATTCCGGAAAATGCAGAGAATATAGAAAAAATTATCGAGAATATATCAATATATTTCTCAAGTATGTATTCAGATTGGTCGGTCAATGCTGTAGGAAATATATTTTTCTGTATACTAGCGATATTTACGGTGAATATATTAATTCAGACTTGGAATAATACAAAATCGGTCATTTCTATCGGTGCGTCGTCTCTCGGAATTTTCATTTTTTTGCTTGCTCCTTCCGGACTATATATTTTTTTGCGAGTAGTAGCTTTTGAAGGGAATGTATTGATCATGCCCCGGATAATATATTCCATAGGAATGTTAATCTCTCTTGTGTTGTTCAATAATTGTAGTTTATTTAAACAATTCAAAATATCTCATATTTTTTACGGTTTTTTTGTTTCTGTTTTTTGTTTCTGGAATGTAATTTTTTTGAATTCAGCGACAAATGTGATCCATTATTATAGAATTTTGCAAAGGCATGTTTCATACGATATCGCAAAAGACCTTTTCGCAATAACCAATGATAATGAAAACATAAAAGAAGTTTGCATAGCCGGAGTAGTAGAAACACGAGCAATGAGTAATTTCGTAAAATTGTATCCGATTATAGAAAGAATGATTCCGGAGAAATGGAATATTCCGGATTACGCTCGGATCGCTTTAATGAGTTCGAATTTCGCGAAACAAATGCCGCAATTTATTCCGTTAGCAGGAGGATATATGGAGAGAAGATTAATCAAAAAACATATGTGGTATGACGTGTTTTTATTGGATGAACATTTGTTATTGGTTGCATTAAAAAGCGATATAAAAAACAAAAAGCAACCATATTCGATAGCAAAAATAAGGGAATAGTATAGCATTAATATTTTTGATTTTATGACGGTATTTGAAGAAATAAATATATTTAACAATAACAATAAACAACTGCGCAAATGTTTCATCTTTTTCCTTTGCATTGCGATATGCGGTTATTTATCTTTTATGGTTTCATTTTGTCCACACGCAGATGATTATTGTAGATACGTTGCAAATATCGGTATGGGGGATTTGCTTTCCGCGAGATATTTTTCATTCGTTATCGAAGCGATCATGTATCTTTCGGGAGTCATGACAGATGCCGCTCCTTTTTCTCAGTTGCTATCTTGTGTTTTACTTGCTAGTTGCGCGACAGTTTGTTTGAGAATTTTCAAAATTGATCTCGATAACAAATGGGCAGTTTTGTGCTTTGCTCCAGTCGTCATAAATCCTTATTTAAGCGAAGTAATGATGTACAGATTTGATAACCCTTTTATTACGTTATCTTTTCTTCTTGCGATTTTATCTGCTTATTTATCTTCATTTAACTGTAAAGAAAACTTTTGGTATCAATTTATTTTATTTATGCTAAGTTTCTTTACATATCAGGCTGCTTCATTCGCGTATTTTTCGATATTTATTTACTTATTCATTTTAGAAATACGATCAGGAAATAATTTTGTATCTGCAATTCGCGTAATGAAGTATTGGATTTATACTTTGTTGTTGGCATTACTGATATACATTCCGTTTACTAAATTAATAACTTATGGAAGAGGGGGTGATGGCGTATTAATTATCATTCCGAAAGATTTTGAAAGTCTAAAAATAATTTTTGCGAATATTTGCAAATATTTTTCGAATTTTACTACGGATTGGGGGCATAGTGCAGTTGGGCAGATCGTTTTTGCAATGACTATTATATTCGTTTTAGATAATTTGCTGCAAACTTATCGAAAGAATAAATCGTTGTTTTCCGTCTTCATCGTCTTTATTGGTATTTTTTTGCTATTTTTATGCCCGTTTGGAATGTGCATTTTTCTCCGTTATATAGCTTTTGAAGGGAATGAATCTTTTTTGAGAGTTTTACATAGTATCGGAATAGTTATTTCTCTTATATTTATTGAAAATCAGAGACTTTTTTACCGAATTAAGTACGGCGATAAATTTTTTAATGCTATCATTTGTTGCTTATGCGTATGGTGCGTTGTTTTTTTGAACTCATTAAGTAATATCATCCATCATTTTCGTATAGTCCAACAGCATGTTTCATATGATATTGCAAAGGATATCCATGAACTGACTAATGCGAATAAAAACATCTCGAAAGTTTGTATAAAAGGGGCTGTCTCGACTCCGGCTATGACCAATTTCGCGAATTTATATCCCATAGTACACAGACTTATTCCGGAAAAATGGCCGGCGCCTGATTATTGTCGTATTGCTTTGATGGATTCAGAATTTGCGGAGCAATTTTTAAAATACTCCACAATTGGGAGATCATTTTTTGAAGATTCTTACAAGAAAAAGACACAAATAAAAAACTGTATGTGGTATGACATCTTCGTTCTTGATGGTGAGGTGCTTCTTATCAAATTAAAAGGAGGTGTGAAGTTTACAAGACCATTTGATTCTATGATAAAGATCAGAGAGGATGGTACACATGCTTGAAGAAATTAGCCTCACCAATAAAAATAATAAGCAATTTCGAAACTGTTTTCTGTTCTTTTTCTCAGTTGCGATATGCGCATATTTATCTTTGATGACATCGCATTGGCATTTCAGGGATGATTTTTACAGATTTATAGATAATTCAAGCGTAGGGCAATCTGATTCTAACAGAGCTGTTCCATATATTTTGGAATTTTTTATTTATATTTCTGGAATTGTAACTGATGCAACCCCTTTAACTCAGTGTATTTCCTGCGCATTTTTGGCATATACTGCTGCAATTGCTCTGCGAATATTTAAAGTTAACTTGGAAAGCAAATTCGAAATAGCCTGTTTTGTCCCGATAATTGTAAGTCCCTACATACTTACATTGATGATGCTTAGATTTGACAATCCATTTATATTATTGTCATTGTTGCTTGTGATGTTATCAGCTTATTTGTCATCTTTTAATGATAGAAGGTATCTGCTTCATCAAACAATATTGTTAATGCTTAGTTTATTTACTTATCAAACAGCTTTATTCGCATATTTTATAGTGTTTATTTATCTATTTATTATATGCGAAATTCGTGGCGGACAGACTCTTTATTCTACACTTTATGAAATGCGGTATTGGATTCTGACTTTAGCTATTACAGGAATTTGTTACTCTCCATTTTTATCTTTTATTACGTATTTCAGAGGGAGTAATGGTTCTATTTTCATAAATGTTTTTGATATAGAAAATTTTAAATTGATTTGGAGAAATATATATTTATATTTTTCAACGATATATACTGATTGGTCACCCAGTCCAGTGGGAAATATATTTTTCGCTATGGTTTTTGTCTTTGTTTTGAACAGCATAATCAAAACAATCATCAACACAAAATCTATTGTGAGTACGTTAATAGTCATTTTTTCATCCTTTGCTTTTTTATTAGCTCCTATGGGGCTTTGTTTATTTATGGTTTCTTTGAATTATAAAATGTTGGATGTTGTTGCTCGAGTTATGTATAGCGTAGGTGTTCTGATTTCTCTTATATTGTTCGATAATTATTTATTATTTAAGCGAAATAATATTTCTCGGACATTTTATAAATCTGTTGTATTTTGTTTTTGTGTGTGGCTTATAATTTTTTCGAATTCTTTCAATAATATAGTCTCAAATTTTAGGATATTAGAGGAACAAGTGTCCTATGATATTGCTAAAGATATTTCGGAAATAACAAAGACAAATCAGCAGATATCAACGGTTTATATAAAAGGCTCTGTATATTCTCAGGCTATAGTTAATTTTTCGAAACTGTATCCTATACTAAATAAAGCTATTCCTGAATTATGGAGTGTGACTGATTATTGTCGTGTGGCCTTGTTGAATCCTAAATTTTGTAGACAATTAATTAAGGGAGGAATGACGGTAAACAAACTCAGTTTTGAAAAAGAAAATATAGAAAAGAGGAAATTAATTAAAAAGCATATGTGGTACGATGTGTTTATATGCGAGAATAAGTTGCAATTTATTTTGAAATATGTAAGAGAAGACGTACAAAGCGTTTGTCTTGTCGCCAATATCAACAATGGCGCTGAAAAAAAACTTGTGCAGTAAATCGTTATAATGATATTATCCCACTAACTTCTTCTGTGAGGTTCTGAATGCCGCCGTGGCTCAGTGGTAGAGCACATCCTTGGTAAGGATGGGGTCGTGAGTCCGATTCTCACCGGCGGCACC
>CADBNZ010000020.1 GCA_902796155.1 uncultured Pseudomonadota bacterium | reverse complement strand
TGCAAGTACGATGGGCGGAGCGGTATACGATGTAGCGACAAAGGAAGTCCCTCGTCATTCTGAGCAAAGCGAAGAATCCAGTGAAAAGACGTTACAATAAAACTGCTATAGAAACAAAAATGCAGAATCGTTATATTTAATAGCTAAGGGTGTAATTCATTGCCGTTTCTACGGCTTTTTTCCCTTATAATGGGATCCTTAATTATTACAGCGCCTTTACGATCGCTTCTGTTGTTTTTTTCGCGTCTCCGAGAAGCATCATGGTATTTTGCGCGTAAAATAGCTCGTTATCCACGCCGGCGTATCCTGTTCCCATCGATCTCTTCAAAAACAGCACAATTTTCGCCTTATCGACTTCAAAAATTGGCATGCCGTAGATAGAACTCGACGGATCGTTTTTTGCAGCCGGATTTGTTACGTCATTTGCGCCGATTACATACGCCACGTCACAAGTCGCAAAGTCTCTATTAATTTCATCCAGCTCAAATACATCATCATAAGGCACATTTGCTTCTGCGAGAAGGACATTCATGTGTCCTGGCATACGTCCCGCAACAGGATGAATCGCGTATCGAACAGTCGTTCCGTTTTTCTTCAAAAGATCGCTCATTTCCTTTAATGCATGTTGCGCCTGTGAAGTTGCCATTCCATATCCAGGCACTACGATCACCGATTTTGCATTTTTCAAAATGAAAGCAGCGTCTTCAGGTGATCCTTGCTTAAATGGACGAACGGCATTTGATTTTTTGCTCCCTGAAACGTCCTGTCCAGAAGGAAATATTACATTCAGCAAAGAACGATTCATTCCTTTGCACATTATATAGCTGAGAATTGCGCCGCTTGAGCCAACCAGCGCTCCCGTTATTATCAGAAGGTCATTATGCAAGGTGAATCCGATTCCAGAAGCTGCCCATCCTGAATATGAATTGAGCATGGAGACGACGACTGGCATATCTGCGCCACCGATCGGCATTATGAGAGTCGCTCCGAGAATGAAAGAGAACAGCGCAATAAGCAAAAATGCACCTGAGCTTTCTGTCATAACAAAGTAAAAGATTAAACAAAGGACTGACGACCCTAAAAACGCATTTAATTCTTTCGGAACGGCATTTCCTTTGTATATTTCGTGCAATTTCGCAAAGGCTATAAGTGAGCCACTGAATGTTATTGCTCCGATTGCGACTCCTAATCCCATTTCAATCAAGCTGGATTTGTATATATTTTCCAATTTATCAATGATTTTAAAGATGTTAGGGGCATAATACGCGGAAAAAGCCACCAATACCGCTGCCATACCTACTAAGCTGTGAAAAGCTGCTACCATTTGCGGCAGAGAGGTCATTGATACTGATTTTGTTATATAAATGCCGATTCCTCCACCAATGCAAATCGCAAATAAGGTCCAGATTGCGTCAGATATATCAGTTGAAAGATACGCGGCGGCAC
This sequence comes from uncultured Pseudomonadota bacterium, assembly GCA_902796155.1. GTDB lineage: Bacteria > Pseudomonadota > Alphaproteobacteria > UBA3830 > UBA3830 > BNWE01. The sequence continues at coordinate 7,857 of CADBNZ010000020.1, read as the reverse complement.
AAGCAAAAACCATGCCCGCAATTCCAATCCAATTTCCGGAGCTGGCACTGTCAGGAGAAGATAATCCTTTCAAAGCAAGAATAAAGCAAACAGCGGCAATCAGATAAAGCAAATCGATTATCATTAACTTATTCCTTTTCCTTTATTTTCTTATTTCTTTTGAAACATATTCAACATTCGGTGCGTTATTGTAAATCCTCCGAAAATGTTTATGGAGGCCAATACGATTGCTATAAATCCGAAAATTCTTGAGCCGCAATATAAATGCTGCGTTGCCGCGAATATAGCTCCGACTATTATCACGCTGGAAATCGCGTTTGTGACGGACATAAGCGGTGCATGAAGTGCTGGAGTAACTTTCCACACAACATAATACCCAACGAAGCAAGCCAGAACAAAAACAGTCAGCGCATGCATACCAGACGAAGCGCAATTTGTTGTGACCGCCTCCGAATCCATCTGCATAAGGAAAGCGATATCGTCAGCTAATCGCATAAGAGAACTATCCATTTTATATTTCCCTTTTTATTTCAATTTTTACATGCATTCGTAACAGTTTTTCTGAATAAAATGCCGTATAAAATCTCGCGCAGTATAACAGAAAAAAACGATGCTGCATATAATCGCATGCAATACTTAATTTTTTGTGAAATTAATTGATGAAAATCGCCGTTGATAATCGGAAAAAACTACAATTTTATTATTGCGGAGTCGAAGGCCCCGTCAGAACTTGTTGGCAGCCATGAACACCGTCCGAGAATCGGTTTGTTGCTGCTTTTTGCACTTAAACACAATGGCGGAATTATTTGCGGAGTAATTGCGGCATGGCATGTAAAAAACTCTCCGACGTATTTTTTTACGATATATTTTAGTTGTTTTAACTCATTTTCTTCTTCGGTAGGACAAAGGAATCGATAAATTTTTTCGAAACTACGATGAGTTAAGTTGATTTTTATCTCCATATTCGCGACAGCCGCTCTTGTACCAAGTCCTGAATTTATACCAAGGCGCATTTGGTTCTTATTTAACCTGTTATTTTCGGCAATATCCGTCCATGCCATTTGGAATTGTTCGACCTTCGTCTTAAAACCAAACAAAGCCGTGATTATTGATTCCAGCCCAGACGCGCTTTTCTCTTTTCGCCATAGCAATTGCGCAATTCGTGACAATCGCCGATTCATTTTTTGAAAATTTTCGCCACAGAATGCCGCAATAGACTGCACAAACATGCAGTTTTTGTCCTTATGGTTCTGCAAATTGAGATAACGACGTTTGCTGATTTGATACGATATGCCAAGCAATCTTGAATTGAACACATTCACAAACGACGCCATTGCCGTATCTTGCTCTCTGGTTCTTCTTTGGATTAATTCGCCATAGGGAGTCGGCAAAGGGGCATTTAATCCTGTTATCGCAAGCCGCTCTATGAATATTGTTTTTTTACCTTCGATATTTTCAATTTTTTCTATTTCTGTTCCGCGCAGATAAAATGAATTAATACTTATGGTTTTGAATGGAGCTTGATTTACGGCAATATTTTTTCCGAAAGAAACATCGCTTCCGTGTTCCAAAGTATACGCCGCCATTTCGAACGAAAAGCGATATGCGTTTTGCTCCAAATCATCTTCTAAAGATACATTTTGTTTCCGAAGTTGTGATCCCATTTCTTCAAAACCCCGTTTCTTGTTGAATTTCGCACAGAGACTTCAGTAAAAGTATTAATCGACGTGTACATTGTCAGAAACTTCGATATAACCAAGCTCAAAGGCAATCCCAAATTTGTAATTGTTTCATCAAAAGTTATGTCGACACATGAGCCGCGAACAAACCCGCACCAAGTCTGATCGCTTATTCTTTTTGTTTTAATCGAGCTTTCTATGGACATTATCGCATCTATTTCTCGAGTCAAAGAAGTATTGGCAGCATCTGCGAAAAGATTCAGTATTTCCTTTAATTTTTTGATTCCATCTGAACTAAACGAAACAGAATTTAACGATAACGCTGAAATTAATTTCCAAAGCATTTCTCCATTTTTTATGGATGATTTTTGGTCCGTTGGGCGATCTAAGCAGTAAACCGCATTTATTGGAGACGATAATTCTATCTGCAAGGTGCCGTTGACGGGAATTTGTTCCGCGACATGACGATTGGTGCAAAGAGTATGAGCATAGAAAATTTTGTCCGATGGAAATTGCGGATTAAAATCCATATCGATAAATGAAATGTACACATCTTCGCCAAGCTCATCTGGCATGTACGTTTTTTTGCGGCGCGATTTCCAAAAAATTCCTTTATCTATCGTTGGATGAGCGCACGAAAAAAATTCAGGAATATCTATCTCATCATTATTTTGCGCGTCAACAGCCACCATCCGTTCAATTGAATAAATTTCATGATTATGGTAGCGCCTAAAATCAGGAACAATGCAATATTCGACTTGGCGATTATCCAATCGCAGCGGTTCTGACACCTTCGAAAATAAATTAATCGCAGGAACAGACGACAACGAAAAATTTTTCGCGGAAACCTTCATTGAAATATCGTGTTCCATAGGAATATAGAGGAAACTTTCGCCGTTAATATCAATTTTTGGCGACATATTTATATCGAAACCGAAAAATTTTTCTGGAAATGCGAAATATTCCTGAAGCAATCTAAATCCTTGAAATGAGCTGCTTGGATATGGCAGCAAAGATTCTTCATCATTGATTCCTATCGGTGATATTTCAGACAGAAACGAAAATTCCGTGCCCTTCTGAAAAATCACCGACTCTTTACTTGCGAATATAGCCGCAAAAATCTTTCCTCTGAGAAGGGCGTCAGCATTTATATAAAAACGCAACCAATCTGGAGTTTTGGAATTGGCGATTCCATCGTATTTTATTCCGATTTTCAGGTAATATGTCGACCTTGCGTAGTAATTCGGGATATGTTCCTTATGTACAATATCCGCTGATGTAACTTTCACCGGCCATAATGATAAATCGTGAGATGTTCGGAAATAACAGCTTTCTCCCGAATGGCTCGTTGCATTTAATTGCGTATTTTTTGGAATCACAAAACCTGGCGCCTTGGAAGACTTCGCCGTATCTACGTCAAAATTTATCATAACGCAAGACGGAACAGGCAATATTAGCGGCTTGTACAGAACCCCGAGCAATTCTGACGCAATTTCAGGAAACTGGTCATCTATTTGCTTCTGAAGACGTCCCGCAAGAAAAGCGAAACTTTCTATGAGACGCTCAACGTGTGGGTCAGATGATTCATTGTGTGATATATCCAACCGTCTAGCGATTTTTGGAAAACGAGATGCAAAATAACTCCCCGCACTTCTCAAATGAGACAGTTCATATTGATAATATTCTGATAAAACATCGATATCGTTTTTTATCATTTTTTCTTTTATCTCTGCAGCTTATCGCAAAAACGGATTTTTCATTTCCGCTTTATATCTTTTCTCATGTTTCATTTTAGTAGTGAAAAAGTTAAGAAACGGTAAAGCGTTATTGAAAGCCAAAAATCACAGAATTTGCATTCTTTTTGTATTTTTTAATGATTTTATGCTATAGCTATAAGCTGTAATGTTAGAAAAAGTGAAAATGCATTTGAAAGAACATTTCTTTTCTATATTTTCTATAAATAACTTTTTCAACGCCATCTGGTGGCGCTAAGCGTCTTTTCATATCTTTTTTCTATTTTTTTTCGAAAAACATTTGCTAGTTAGCATCGTTATTTAATTTGTTGCTTATTTTTATTAATTATTAAAAAGGTTGTGTTATGGAAAAATTATTAAACGCAATATTACTTGTTTCAGGGACTGCTATAGGCGCCGGCCTAATTGCTTTGCCGCTTACATCTGTTAATTTGGGTATGAATGTGTCAGTTGCGATTATCTTTTTTATGGTATTCGTAGCTTATAAAACGTCAATGATGACCATTGATTTAAATGCTGCAAACGGAAAATCGGCCTCTATAGTTGACCTTAGCAGGAGCATATCAGGCGAAAAGGCCTTTATTACATCTATGATTAGCTTTTATACATTGTCGTTTTCTTTGCTTTCCGTATATTTTTCGGGAATCGCAAATACATTGAGTTCATTTTTCAATTTCAACGACAATTTTATAATTCTAATCTGTGGGTTGGTTCTCTTTTTCGTTTTGAGTTTGAAATATTCCGCATTTTCAAAACTGAACAGCGTGTTGGTCGTATCTTTATTGGTGATAATATCGTCGGCAATAATTCAGGTTCATACAAAAGAGGCGGCGATTGCTCCAACGACGTATTATGTGCCTCAATCATTTAGCATAAACGAAATTATTGCTTTTCTTCCGATAATATTTACTTCGTTTGGTGTACAAAATATATGCCCGCATGTTTTTGAATCTCTAAATAAAGATAGGAAGAAAATAAAAATAGCGTTTTTGATTGGAATATTAATTCCTGCACTTGTTTACATAGTTTGGAACTCATGCGTATTCGAAAATGTTTTGGCCAGAGATATGTTTTTCTTCCAAAAAATGCAAAATCACCAAATTTCGGTTGGTGAGCTGATTCAATTTTTGTGCAAGTCATCGGGAAGCATGTATATGGAAATATTTTTCAAGACATTGAGCTTATTCGCTATCATAACTTCGGCCATAGGAATAGGACTTGGATTGAAAAAATCCATAGAAGAAAGCGTAACTTCGTCAAAATACATGGCGAGCGGGGTTGTTTGCGCTATCCCGGTAGTACTGTGTATGGCGGTTCCGAATGCATTCATCAACATACTTTCATTTGGCGGAATGATTGCAACAGTGTTTGTTATTTTCGTCCCGTATTATCTTTTGAAGAAAAAATTAAACCGCAAGATGGATTTCGGTGATAATTTGTGCGTTATATTTGGAGGGGTAGTCGTTCTGTGCGAGCTATTGGGGATTTTGCATTAGTATGGCATTTACAAAAAAACAGAATGAAAATGCAGGCAAAAAATTGGAAGGTGGACTCGGATTTATGGTACTTAAATGATCATCTGTGCAGACAAGAAAATACTCCACCTTCCAATCAATTTTTTTGAGTCTGTATCAGTGATATCATGACTTCATCTTTCAAACTTCTTATAAAAAAATTGCACAAAACAACAAAAATATATCCAAAAATTAACGCAAAATTAACCAATAACGCCTAAAATAACGAACATATAATCAGCGCATGGAGATTGACATATCATGTTAAATACAGAATCAAATACACCTTTATGGACTCCAAGCAAGGAGCGGATAGAAAACAGTAACGCAATGAAATTTATGAAACAGGTCAGCGAAAAAAGTGGTTTCGCTGGTTCTACATTCCATGACTTGTGGGAATGGTCTGTTAATAATCCTGAGCCTTTCTGGGATAATATTTGGGATTTTGGCGATACAATAGGCGAAAAAGGGTCGAATAGAATATCCAATGGCAAAGAAAAATTTTGGGAGCACAGATATTTTCCTGATGCTAAGCTGAATTTTGCTGAAAATTTCCTCAAACGTCAGGATGATAGCGCTGCTATAATTTTCTGGGGAGAAGAAAAAGTAAGAAAAATATATACCTGGAAAGAATTATACAATGCCGTTGCAAGAACTGCAGCAGCGCTAAAGAGCATAGGCGTAAAACAAGGCGATATTGTCGGTGGTTATGTGGCGAATATGCCTGAAACGACAATTGCGGCTTTGGCGACAATCAGTATAGGTGCAATTTGGTCTTCTTGTTCTCCTGATTTTGGGATTTCAGGCGCTTTGGATCGCTTCGGCCAAGTAAAACCGAAAGTTTTCTTTGCTGTTGACGGCTATTTTTACAAGGGCAAGGAGTTTAATAAGTAGAACAAGTAACGAGCATCGAAAAAACCATAATTATTCCTTATGTGAAGCTCGGACTCCCTGCTGGAGCGCGAACTGAGTGCGTGTTATTCAATGACTTTTTAGGAAATGGCGAGGTTCCTCCTCTTATATTTGAGAAGTTTCCATTTGATCAGCCTGTGTACATACTGTTTACATCCGGAACGACAGGTGTTCCAAAATGTATTGTACATGGTGCCGGCGGAACGTTATTGCAACACAAAAAAGAGCAGTTGATCCATTGTGATATCAAGCCAGATGATCGAGTTTTTTACTTTACAACATGCAGCTGGATGATGTGGAACTGGGCAACATCCATTCTCTTTCAGAACGCGACGTTGATGCAATATGAGGGTATGCCGCTCTTTCCTAAACCTGATGTTTTGTTCGAAATGGCATCTTCGTGTGGTATGACATTCTTTGGAACATCATCAAAATTCCTGGATACGGCGTTGAAAGCCGGAATTGATCCAATGAACACTTACAATTTCGAAAAGCTTAAAACAGTTGGTGTCACAGGATCTCCACTATGTCAGGAAGCGTGTCATTTCGTTTACGAAAAGATCAAAAAGGACATTCATTTGAATGTATTTTCAGGCGGGACAGATATTGTATCGAGTTTCTGTATGGGTAACCCAATTTCGCCGGTTTATAGCGAAGAAATGCAGGGATTCGGTCTAGGAATGAACGTCCATGTGTATGGAAGTGACGGTAAAGAACTTCCGGATGGCCAGCAAGGTGAATTGACATGCATAACTCCTTTTGCATCGCAGCCGTTGAAGTTCTGGGGAGATAAAGGAAATAAGCGATTTATCTCTTCTTATTTCGAAAAGTTTGATAATTGCTGGTGCCACGGTGATTGGCTTGAGATAACCAAAAATAAAGGGGTGTTTATCTCTGGACGTGCGGATGCGGTGTTAAATCCATCGGGCGTACGTATCGGGACGGCTGAAATATACTCGCAAGTACAGAAAGTCGAGGAAGTTGTCGATTGTATGGCAGTCGGGCAGAAATGGGATAATGACGAACGAGTAATTTTGTTTGTAGTTATGAGAGATGGAGTCGCTTTGACGGACGAAATTAAGAAGAAAATCAAAACGATAATAAGGGATAACGCAACTCCACGCCATGTTCCTGCTAAAATTATAGCGGTTCGAGGCATTCCAAAGACAAATAACGGAAAAATCGTTGAGTTAGCCGTTAAAAACGTAATACACGGAAAAGAAGTAGTTAACAAAGACTCAATAGAAGATCCATCATTGCTTGATGATTTTAAAAATATTCCGGAATTGCAGGAATCTTGATTTTTGTTTGTACCTCAATGAATGATTAATTTGGAAAACGGCTGCTGCAATAGTAGCCGTCTTTTTGTATTTAGAAAACCACCGGATAGGCCGGTGGTTCAGTAAAGCTTATAGCTATGCGTAATAGACCTCTTCTGCTATAAGAACGGAGTAATCTGCCCGTTCAAGTGAAGAAGAGGAGTTTTAATGGATATAAATAAAATATCACATACGAGTTGGAATTGTAAGTATCACGTAGTGTTTGCGCCGAAGTACAGACGGAAAGCGTTTTATGGATGCAGGAGGTTAGAGATAAATATTGAGAAATTTATGTAACTGGAAAGGAATAAACTTACTGGAAGCAGAGGTGTGTTCAGACCATGTGCATATGTTGTTAGCGATACCGCGTACTCAGTATCAGGGATAGGGGTATTTGGAAGGGAAGAGTAGTTTGTTGATATACGAGAAATGGGGAGATCAGAGATACAAATACAGGAACAGAGAGTTTTGGTGTAGAGGGTATTATGTAGATACGGTAGGAAAAGATACGAAAAAGATAACCGAATACATAAGGAATCAATTAAGAGAAGATGCGGAAAGCAGTCAATTAACGATGGAATTAGATGACCCATTTATGGGTAGTAAGTAAAAGTCGCACGGGCAGATTACGGTACGCCCTTAAGGCGAAGGCTAGTACCCTAGCCTTATAGGCGCATAT
>CADBNZ010000019.1 GCA_902796155.1 uncultured Pseudomonadota bacterium | reverse complement strand
TAACGACAGACCTATGAAGACTCTAAAATGGCACTCGCCTGCCAACGTTGTCTCTCGTCTCCGTTCGGGGTATTAGTTTAATGTGCCAAGTCTACGCATGCCAAGCGAAAATTAAAAAGAATGTGTTATTTGTATTACAAACTGCATTTATTTTGTATGTGATTGTGCTATGATCGCAACCCATGGTATATGGTATGTGATTGTTTTTTTGTTATTGGCGACTGATATATGAGTATAAAAAAGAATGCTTTTTGGCTGTTATTGTTACTAAGCGCATGTTCAGATGCTCCTGAAAAGGCGGATCCGCATCAGGAATTTAACAAAGACATGCTGAATTTCAATTTGGCTCTTGATGAGAATATTGTGCATCCGGTTTCCGATGTCTATAAAGAAGGAACCAGTGATAATGCACGCTATGCTATTGGAAGTTTCCTCAACAACTTGAAAGAGCCATATTATATGCTGAACTACATTATAGCTGGCAATCCTGAAAAAGCTGCGAATGCATTGTTCCGTTTTGTTACTAACTCAGTTTTCGGAGCGTGTGGTTTTGCAGATGTAGGAAGTTATGTCGGTTTAGATCGGTCAGAAACTTCATATAAAGAGACCTTAACCGAATTAGGCGTTGATACGGGAGATTATTTGGTTTTGCCTGTGTTCGGACCGTCTTCAACCAGAGATGCTATAGGTGAGGTTGCATCATGGTTCTGTGATCCTGTGGGATATGTGATCGGATTCCCTTGGATGCTGGGTAAAGCAGCTCTGACGGTTGTTAATGATAGGGCAGAGAATTCTGAAGCATTGGATAAGGCCCTCAAAGAAACTATGGATATTTATTCGGTTACAAAAAGTATGTATTTCCAAAAATACGGCGTAAAATCCGATACTACTGGTGGGCAGCAGGAGACTTTGGATGATTCCCCCGCTCCTGATGATGAGGAAGAGAGCTAATATTGAGTTAATATCAAAAATGCAAGATAAAAATATGTACAATTTATAAATAATTCTTGCATAAAAGTTTATGGCAGCTTATGGATATCTGATTGTAATTTTGATATAATTCGCTTCCGTTAAATTATTTGTAAATTTTTTGTTGTTTTTTGGTTTTTGAACAACATATGTAATATTGCAAAAGGAAATATGGGAAAATGACAGAAAAAGAAAGAGTATTAGTTTCTAGAACAATCGCGGTACCGGCAGATACCAACCCATGGGGAGATATTTTCGGTGGCTGGATACTTTCGCTTATGGATATCGCAGCTGGAAGTATTGCCGCAAGATTGGCGAGAGGAAGTATTGCGACAAAAGCGATCAAAGAAGTCACTTTTGATGCTCCGATTTTTGTTGGTGATGAAGTTTCTGTTTATGCAGAGGTAGATAAAATAGGGAATACTTCTACAACTCTGAATATATATGTCACCATAAGAAGAAAAGGTGATCATAAAGAACAGCATGCTGTAAAAGGTGTGTTTGTTATGGTAGCTTTGGACGAAAATCGACGTCCGCGTCCTATTCGGCTTAAATGGAGTGAAGCAGAGAAACTGTCCGATAATCCGCAAAAATCTTGATGATCATTGCGGCGTTATTTTGATATTTCAGGAAAGTTTCGCGAGAAAAATCCTCTTATTTTTCATGTTTATAATATAATGTTTTTATGATAAATATGAGATATACAGTCCATCGTTTCGGGAGTTGGTGGACGGGCAAGTGTTTAGTTTTAGGCTCCCTTTATATTTGGTGAAACATGATAAATAGGATACACATCGGGAATTTAGCGTATGCGGTCACAGATGATACTTTGAAAAATACTTTCGAGCAATTCGGAACAGTTCAATCTGCTGTGGTTGTAAAAGACAAAGTGAGCGGCAGAAGCAAAGGTTTCGGATTCGTCGAAATGGCTTCCGAAGAAGAAGCGGCAGCGGCAATCGAGAAGCTAAATAAAACACCTATTGAGGGGCGAACAGTGTTTGTTTCAGAAGCCAAATCGACGGGACCTTTCCCGAGTGAAGGAAGTTCATCTCCACGGCACAGTTTTGGTGGAGGAAAAAGGCGTTTTGGCGGAAATAAAGGACGCAGATTTGAGAAAAAAGAAGCTAATGGCGAGGAATAGTCAGCTTTTTGAAACATAAAAACGATTTTTTGCTTATGATTAGCCGCTCCGAAAATAATTGGAGCGGTTTTTTGTGATTCTGATGATATGAAATGCATTTTGTGATAATCTAGATATATCGTGGGAGTTTATTCGTGGATAATAATAGCCTAAATACAAACGCAATAGATTCGGTTGAAGTAGTGGCGACTAAGCTCGGGATGAAATTTTACAGACCGGGAGATAATGAAATATCGCTACTGTTAGCTAGTGAGAAATCGGAATATCATTTGCTTGTTGAATTGCGTCAAGATGTTTATGAAGCTCTTTATTTTTCTTGTGATATGAATATAGATATTCCAAAAGAGAATTATCAGGCAGCTGCTGTTGCGGTTGTTAAGGCAAATGAACACAGCTGGCTCGGGCACTTCGATCTTATTTCGACTGACTGCCAGATTATGTATTCTTTAACGATACCTTTTGCGTCTGCTTTTAGCTTTGATGAGATTAATACGGAATCAATCTTGAACATTATTTTGGACGAGTGCGACAGATTCCGCCAGTATTTTTCTATAGCAATGGACGACAAAAGCGAAATGTCAGATCTTTCTATCAATACGCTCTTCTTTGAGGCGTTGGGCGAAGCGTAGCAAGAGATTATACTTTACGTGGACGAATTTTCGAAAATTAGCGAAAAATTTCAGATTTTCTTTGGCATTTAAACCAATCTTTTAACTTTAAATTATATAAATATGTCGATATACTACCGTTGTTTAAAGTAGTAATGGGTGATTCTGTATTATGTTTAGAGCTCTTTCAAATGCTGTTCGTTTTTTATCAATTTTTGAAGTCGGGAACGCGAATAGCGGACATCTTGGGTTGCCGCTTGGAATGGCGGACTGTCTGACAGTCCTTTTTAGGAATTTTTTGGTTTTTGATTCAGAAAATCCGCAGTGGCCAAACAGAGATCGTTTTATTCTCTCCGGCGGACATGGTTCGGCTATGCTCTATGCGCTGCTTTATCTTACAGGTTACAAAGGGCTTACTCTTTCGGATCTAAAAAATTTCAGACAGATTAATTCGCGTGCGCATGGTCATCCCGAATATGCTCCTGAGTCGGGTATAGAGTTGACAACGGGAGCTCTCGGGCAAGGTTTGGCAAATGCTGTTGGAGTTGCTCTTGAAGAACGTATTTTAAATGCTCGTTTGGGCGATGATTGCATAAATCACTATACTTATGTCTGTGCAGGTGATGGCGATTTGATGGAAGGCGTAACCCACGAAGCGTGTGCGCTTGCGGGACATCTGTCATTGGGGCATTTGATTGTACTTTTCGATGATAATGACATCACAATTGACGGGAAAGTCGAAGTAGCCGGTAGCGAGAATATTCTGAAACGCTTTGAGGCATACGGTTGGCATACGCTATCTGTTAACGGACATAATGAATCTGAAATCAGCAAGGCTATAACAGCGGCAAAAGCAGATCCTCGACCGTCTATTATCGCATGTAAAACGCATATTGGCTTCGGAACGCCGCGGCAAGACTCTCCAAAGGCTCATTCAGGAGCACTTACAGCAGCAGAAATTGAGGAAATTCGCAAAAAACTGGATTGGCAGTATGCTCCTTTCGAAATTCCTGAATATATCGAGAAAACTTGGCGAATAATCGGCAAGCGTCATCATGAAGAGTGCGTAAAATGGCATGAAACGCAAGCGCAAAAATATGGTTCTCTTGAATTTGAGGTATCTCCTGAGATTCAAAAGGTTTTCAGGAAAATTCGCAAGGAATATTTTGTTTCAAGGCCTTTTGCTGCAACTCGTTCCAGTTCGAAAGATATAATATCTCGCCTCATGAAAGTTGATGATTTTATAATTTCAGGTTCATGCGATCTAGGTTCGTCGACAGGATGTTTTAGCAAAGATATGAAACCTATTTCAAAGAACGATTTTTCTGGAAATTACATTCATTACGGCATCAGAGAACACGCTATGGGCGCAATTATGAACGGTATATCGGCAGGAAAGAAAATTCGTTGTTTTGGCGGAACGTTTTTTGTCTTCAGCGATTACATGCGCCCGGCAATCAGAATGAGTGCATTGATGAATATTCCTACGGTTTTCGTATTTTCGCATGATTCAATAGGAGTAGGAGAGGACGGAGCGACACACCAACCTGTGGAACACCTTGCTTCATTGCGAGCTATGCCAAACCTTAACGTATTTCGTCCGGCAGATGCTATGGAAACAATGGAATGCTGGGAATATGCTTTGGAAAGCCAGCGGCCATCTGTTATTGCACTGACTCGGCAGGAAGTGCTGAGTGTGCGTTTTTCAGGCAAAGATAACCTGTGCAAATTGGGCGGATATTTGCTGCATGAGGACAGCACATCGGGAGAAGCAAATATAACACTTATCGCAAGCGGTTCTGAGGTCGGGATTGCTCTTGAAACGAAAAAAATGCTTAATGAACGCGGGTTATCAGTGAATGTGGCAAGTCTTCCATGCTGGAATTTGTTTGATGAACAACCTGAAAAATATCGCGAATACGTGCTTGGAAAGGGACTTCGTGTCGGAATAGAGGCTTCAAATGGATTCGGATGGTGCAAATACCTCAGATCAAATGGTTTGTTCTTCGGAGTAAATGATTTTGGGAAATCCGCGCCGGCTTCCGATGTTTATAAGTATTTTGGGTTAACTTCCAACAATATTTATAACTCGATTTTGGCTGTGTTGGGTCGAAAGTAGATAGTAAGCAGGTAAAAGTTAAGTCAGAAAAATGGAAAGTAAGGAGAGGAAAAGAAAATGAAAGTGGCCATTAACGGATTCGGGCGTATAGGAAGATTGGTATTGCGAGCGTTTTTTGAGGCGGCACCAAAAAAAAAGTACGATTTTGAAATTGTTGCGATAAACGATTTGGTAAATATCGATACAGCGATACATCTTTTCAAACATGATTCTGTTCATGGTCGATTTTCTGGAGATGTTCAAAAAAAATCTGATACAGAAATCCTTATTAATGGGAAATCAATAGCGTATTTATCAAAAAGAACGCCATCCGAACTTCCTTGGAAGGATTTAGATGTCGATTTGGTTCTTGAATGCACAGGGATTTTTAAGAAAAAAGACGATTGTAAGGAGCATTTAGTGGCTGGAGCGAAGAAAGTCATTATTTCATGTCCTGCTGATGATTCCGATAATACAATTGTTTTCGGAGTAAATAGTGATTCCTTAAATAAAGATACGGATATCATAATTTCTAATGCTTCATGTACTACAAATTGTCTCGCTCCTGTTGTCAAGGCTATTCATGAAAGTATTGGCATAGTCAGCGGTTTTGTAACTACAGTACACGCATATACAGGTGATCAAAGACTCGTTGATATGGGGCATAAAGATGAAAGACGCTGTCGTTCAGCAGGTCTCAGTATGATTCCGACTTCTACGGGGGCAACGAAAGCAATCGAAAAAATTTTCCCAGAATTGAGAGGAAAATTGGGAGGCCTTTCTATTAGAGTCCCGACTCCAAATGTTTCTATGATAGATTTTACTTGCAGTTTGAAAAAGTCCGTCACTCCTGAAGATGTAAACAATGCGATCAAAGCATATTCGGAAGGCTCGCTTAATGGTATTCTCGGATATACGGAAGAATCTCTCGTTTCGTGTGATTTTAATCACAATTCTCACAGCGCAATTGCGGATTTGCAGCTTACTAAGGTTATAGACGGCACCATAGCGCACATTGTCGCTTGGTATGACAACGAATGGGGATTCGCAAATCGTATGCTGGATGTGTCGGCAGTAATGTTTTAGAAAAAATGACGTTACAGTGGTTTTGCGACAATAATATAGATATAGAAAATTGCATTGGAATTGATGAAGTAGGGCGTGGGCCACTTGCTGGACCTGTTATTTCGGCTGCTGTATGGATTTCGCACGACCTTGCAGAAGAATTGGAAGCAAACAAGGCGAAATTACCAGTGCGTGATTCAAAAAAACTGAGCCATTTGCAAAGAAAACGTTTGATAGAATGGTTGAATCAGCAGTCTTCAGAACTTGTACGATACGCAATAGGAGCTGCTTCTGTCGAAGAAATAGATAACATGAATATTTTGCATGCGGCTTTGCTGTCTATGAAGCGAGCATATGAAAATCTAAATCTTTCGAAAGGTACTATTCTTGTGGATGGTAATGCTACCCCTGTTTTTTCTGATAAAAATTTGCTCGTGAAGCCAATAATAAAAGGGGACGCAAAGGTACTTACGATATCGCTGGCATCTATAATCGCAAAAGAATATCGTGATTCGCTTATGCAAAATCTTGCAAAAGATTTTCCACAATACGGATGGCAAACCAACGTAGGCTACGGAACAAAGGAACACTTAGACGCAATACGCAAGTTCGGAATAACTGTTCATCATCGAAAATCATTTGCTCCTATACATGAATGCGCTTTAGCAAGAGAGTAGGGGGTGCGCTATTATCTTAGTTAGTAGGCAAATATGTAAAGGACTTCATCATCGTAGATAGAATCAGTAATAAGCAAAAAAACTATTTGTTATCGCCGACTATTTTTTCCCTGCTCTTTTCTTCTGTAGCTTCTCTATATTTTCTCGCACTTTTTTGTATACTGAAACAACGATCGGCTCACAAATTTTTCTTGTGCTTTCGCTGACTTTTCGAATCTTCTTAAATTCCCTATCGAGAGCTACTTGCGAAAATGCCCAAACAGAGCTTATGTTCACATTTTCCGTTATTGTGCGGCAACGTTCCGCAAAAATCAGCCAGAATGGGCTAAAAAACAAGCTCAGGGCCGTTAAACTTACCAAAAACTTCACGCCATAAGCGTTTACGAGCCCAACGTTACTTGCGGCATATGATAACATGAAGGAAAACTCCCCTACATGCCCAAGTAGCACACTGATAACAAAGGATTCTTTAAGGTTAAAACTACACAATCTCAGCACGAATATATTAATTATCGTTTTTCCGACCGTGATAAACAGTATTCCCAAGAATATAAGAGACAAATTCGCCATTATGAAATCGATATCAACCAGCAATCCTACGCTGAGGAAGAATGTCATCAGCAAAATTTCTTCTATAGGAGCGGCTATTGCGCTTATTTCATCTTTCATTGCCGAGTTTCCGAGAATTAGTCCGGCAACGAAAGCCCCGAATGAAGCCGAAAGTCCGAATAATTCCGCCAAAACCGCACTGCCCAAGCATATACCAAACACGAACATGGCCAGCATATCGGCATGTTTTTTGATAAAATTAGACAGCTTTGCTGCGTATGCCTGAAATCTCAGAAAAATAAAAGCCACAAGCGCAAGAAAAATGAGTGTAGCAATTACTCTCGCCGTTTCATCCGTGTGCACATCCGCGCCCAAAAAATTTATCACCAAGACCATGACAAGAGCCATGATATCCTGGGATATTAGAATGCCGTATGTGTGCTCCTCTACGTTGTCGTTACGCTCCTTGAGATGTCTCAATGACTTCACGGTAACAGCTGTAGATGAAAGAGTTACGCAAAACGTAATCAATATAACGCTCGTCTGCGGTATTTTTAGAAAATATCCGCCAATAGACATCACGACATATATAAACAACGTGGAAATCAGAGTCACAGAAAACGACTTTTTCCACATATTTTTGACTTTTTCAAATGAAAGCCCCAGCCCTATCGCAAACAAAAGGAACAGAATGCCCATTTCGGAAAATACTGCGACAATCTCCCTGTCAGTGATGAATTTCAGGCAGGAAGGGCCGAGTACTATTCCGGCAATAATGTACCCGAGCACGGGGCTGTGTCCAAATGAGGATAAAAGCAATCCCGAGCTCATTGCGCATAAAACTACCGATGCTATTTGAGCAATCGTCCAATTCATAATACACATCCATGATGTTTTTCGTTATAGTACTACATCGATTGCTTATTTTTTATAAAAAAAGGACGATATTTGCATTTATTCTGGCATTTGTTGCTCTTATGTAATAGTAATATGTGGTATTGTTAATTGTTTGTTAGTGATTATTGGTAATGGTTTTTGATTTTTGCATTAAATTTGCAGCAAGAAAGTCAAGAAGTTTGTAATTGAGGTTGGTATATGTCCGGACATTCGCAATTTAAAAATATTATGTACAGAAAAGGGGCTCAGGATTCAAAGCGAGCCAAAGTTTTTTCGAAAATTTCGCGAGAAATAACGGTTGCAGTTAAGGAAGGCGGAGCAAACGCTGAAAGCAATTCACGACTTCGATCCGCGTTGCTGAGCGCTAGATCGGAAAATATGCCGAAAGACAACATTGAGCGAGCCATAAAAAAAGCATTGGGCGGCGGAGATGATACAGACTTCCAAGCAGTTCGATATGAAGGATACGGGCCAGGCGGAGTTGCAATTATAGTTGAGGGATTGACAGACAACAAAAAACGCACAGCACCAGAAGTTCGTTCAGCTTTTACAAAATACAACGGCAGTCTTGGCGAGGCTAACAGCGTTAGTTTCCAATTCGACCATATCGGATACGTCGCTTATAAGAATGATGCTGCAACAGAAGATGAAATGTTTGAAGCTGCGATTGAGTGCGGAGCGGAAGACATCCAGACGGGAGACGATGTATACGAAATCACGTGCGCAATCGAGCAACTTGCGGCAGTTCGTGATGGTTTATCGAAAAAATTCGGCGACCCTTTAGAGGCACGTATTACTTGGAAGCTAAAAAATACAGTCCCAGTAGATACTGACACGGCGAATACTTTGGCGAAACTGGTAGATCTTTTGGAAGACAATGATGATGTGCAGTCGGTTGTCACAAACGCCGAAGTGCAGGAGTAGTCAGCAGGCGGTAACGGTGGTGAACCAGCTTTCGCCACAATCAGCCGATAAGGTAGAGGTGCCGGAGATATCGAACTACTTCTCCATCCCCCTTCTGTCATTCTGAGCAATGCGAAGAATCTAGAGTTGTTTTGATGTATCTTTGTTTTTTGCATATTTTTAAACTGGATCCTTCACTGCGTTCAGGATGACAAGGTGATCCCCCTGATTAGAATAACAACGCAACGACAGTATCAGCTGAAAGCCACAAGATAGACAGAGAATACTGGAGAAAATAGAATACCTCTTTAATAAAAATCAAAAGACCATTTTGAGACAGGAAAAAACAACGACCGTTTTAAAACAGCCTCGAAAATAGTTGGAGTATTGGGATATTGACCGACCGAATCGTTAAACTTTCACTCGCTCAGAAAATTGTATAGATCCGATAATAATAAGCGGAATTAGCGCAAATCTTATCTCAGAAAGGTAAAATTTATCAAAAGCCAAAATTTTGAATATGTAATATACGCTTGCAATCGTTATTATCGAAAGAATAAGGGCGAGAAATTTCTTTTTTAGCGAGTTAAGCCTTTTTTCTTGTGTAACAGTTAAAACTGTTTCCATTCCAAGCAGCGCATAAAAAGCCAACCAAACGTGAAATTCGACTCTATGTATTACGCTTAGAGCGAACATGACGGCCACGGCGCTTGCTATGGATATAATTCCTACAACTTTATCTCCGAAATTGATAGATATAACGTGATATATCAGCAATTCAGCGACAGTAAAACCGACAGCTCCGAGTACATCTGTCAAATCATGAAAATGGCAATAAATTAAGCTAAATCCCAAGCAGCATAACAACATTGCTAAAACAATTTTCACGAATTTGTTATCTGTTTTGTATAAAATATACCCATAAAAAGCGGACGCAGCGTGCATATGGCCACTTGGAAAAGCATATCCGACTCCCAAATGCGGCAAAAGAGGGACTTTAAACAGATGTTTGAGAAGCGTATTAAATATCATGACCCATAAAAGAAAACAGGCGGCCTTCGCATATATATCGCGTTTATGAAAAATCATGCATACAATAACTAGGGGCAGTATGAAGGTAATGTGCCCGAATTTTAAGCAAAAATGAGCTAAATGATCTATGAATACGTTTACCATTAAATAAAAACCTTAAATCTACACATATTATTATAGCCAAAGAACAAATTTTTGATCATAACACTACTAACTTTCAATTTACTGCTAATGGCACATTAAACTAATACCCCGAACGGGGACGAGAGACAACGTTGGCAGGCGAGTGCCATTTTAGAGTCTTCATAGATCTGTCGTT
>CADBNZ010000018.1 GCA_902796155.1 uncultured Pseudomonadota bacterium | reverse complement strand
TTTTCAGGATTTCCCTATATATCCAAAACTTCTTGATGTTTTTCAAAGTATTCTTGACTTATAGATTTTTTATGTTATCATATATAACACAGGAGGCTTATTATCATGAGTGAAAAAGCCATATTGAGTTATGCCAAATTATGGAAATTAATGATTGACAAAAACATAAATAAAACACAACTAAAAGAAATGGCTCATATTAGTACAAATGCTGTCGCAAAAATGAGCAAAAATGAACCTGTTTCTTTAATAACCTTGTCTAAAGTTTGTTATGTCATGGATTGCGGAATCGGAGATATAATAGAAATCTCATTTGAAGGATTTATCAATTCCGGAGGAAAAAGTAATGAAAGCAAAGAAATACTTTGACGTCCATATGCAAATAAATGATGATTGTAAGGAAGGATATTTTATTTTTTTAATGGCTGATTCATGCGCACAAGCGATAGACATCATACGCATGAAAGCGCTATACGAAGACGAGAATGATTTGTTCAACATAGACTATATAGGAGAAATAACAGAACAAGAATTCAAACTTACGAACGCAAGGGAATAATTATGAAAAAAGAAATTGAATATACAACAACAACCGACTCTACCCATATTAAGGAATATGGTCAATACTTTACAAATTATAATGTAGCAAAATTTATGGCAGCATGGGTCAGTACAGATGCAAAAAAGCTGTTGGATCCTGCAGCCGGAAATAGCGTTTTCCTCAAATACGCTAAAGTTTTTAATCCTGATTGTTCTTTGTTTGGCTATGAAATCGATCCGCATATTCTCAATTTTTTTGGGAATCCATCTAACGCTTCACTCAGAAACGAAGATTATCTTATGACCGGATGGGAAGAAAAATACGACGCTATTATTTGTAATCCGCCATACAATCGTTTTCAGGCAATTGCAAACAGAACTGAAATCATTAAGCTAATCGAAAAATACACCGGTATCAGATACAGCAGATATACAAATCTTTATATTTTATTTCTTCTGAAAAGCCTTCATCAGTTATCAGAAAAAGGAAAACTCGCATATATTATACCAACAGAATTTTTGAATTCCAAATATGGTATCCCTATAAAAGAGAAGCTTGTTAACGAAGAATTATTACGTGCTATTATAAATTTTAAAAATGATCAGGATATGTTTTTTAATGCCACAACAACTTGTTGCATTTTATTGATTGATAAAGAAAAAAAAAGCGACGTGCAATTCTATAATTTGGATAGTATTTCCCAATTATCAGATGTAAATCTACGCAACGCCAGCGGATGTTATTCTGTTCCATATAAAGATTTATCTCCTGAAAAGAAATGGTTAGAATACATCCGGCAAGAACAAGCCTCAGAATATTGCAATTTGAAACAAATTTCAGAATTCTGTAAAATAACAAGAGGAATTGCTACCGGTGCTAATGATTTTTTCTGCTTATCCAAATCAAAAATAGCCATACACAATCTTCCCGATACAGTTATCGACGAATGTATATGCAGGTCTGCGGATGTTAAAAGAAATATCTTTACCCATGAAGATTTTGTTAAATTGGCTGACGCTGATAAGACAGTATTCTTACTAAATATAAAAAGCACAGACAATATAGCAATAAAAGAATACATTACAAATGGTGAAGAAAAGGAATTAAACAAAAAATATCTATTATCTTGCAGGAATCCTTGGTATTCAATGGAGCAGAAACCTATAGCTCCCATCTGGGTTTCTTCTGCTTGCAGAAATAAGATAAGATTCATCAGGAACATTGCAGGTGTAAAATCATTAACAACATTCCATTCGATTTTTATTAACCAAAGCTACAAAGATGAAATTGACATCATTTTTTGCTATTTTTTGACTCCTATTGCTCAAAAGATAATCCGACAAAACCGAAAAGTATTAGGTAATGGTTTGGAAAAGTTTCAACCGAATGATATTAAAACAGCAAAAATGCTTGATATTACAGTGCTATCCGATGAAGACAAAAAAAGAATCATAAATATCTATCATATGATGTTAGATGAACCCAATGATTCATATATTGAATCATTAAATGAAATATTCGAGAAGTATTTGTGCGCATAATCACATACGAAAAGGCACCACATTCGGGTGATGCCTTTTTGATTTATAGGATATCTCTAACCATATTCTGTTGTGCAGAGGTGCGGATTTTGTATAGTGGATACTTGTCAAAACGACGCAGTCATACAAGCGTATAACAAAACGTTTTGGTAAGCATAAGTTATGAAAGATTTGTACTTATGGGAAGCTATGTATTTTTGAGGTGCCCTTCTTAATGGTTGTAGTATAACGATCATCCGGTTAGCCCCTATTTTTATTCTTTTTCTTGGCTAACGCTATTTCATTTGCTTCTTTCAAAACAGACAAAAACTCTTGAGGCGTTCTTTTAGTAGCATTCGAAAGCTCCTTATATCTTGAAGACTGCAAATTTCCATTATTACTCGGATTGACATATACATCCGGAATCCAAGCAGTCGGAAAAACAATACATTTTTCTAATCCAATTGTCAAATCGGGTTTAAAGCTTATAACAAATGTAGCAACATATAAGTTTGCATTTGGCTCTTCTTTATAGAAATCAATCAGTCCAACCGCTTTTGAAATATCATCCTTGTTTGTGCGCCCGCCCTTTACGGAAGATTTAATATTTACATAGGATGTTTTATTTCCATCATATTGGAACTTAAAATCATAAACACCAACCTCAGAATCTGCCGGAGCAACACTATCAAATCCCAGAGTTTCAACTTGCGATTCAAGCCCTTGGCTTATCACTTCTTCTACTATTCGCCATACAGTTCTTCCTTTTGCCGCTTTTCTCCATCCATATGGCATAATTCTTTTATTGGCTATCGGAATATCTCCTATGTTTTTGATAAGCTGATTAAGCTTATCCTCAAGGAACTTTCTTTCCGTTTCGACTGCTACATAATTTTGCTCATTTGACATCATATTGCCTCCATGTGTTATTCTATACCCTCAAACAGCTTACTCAAACTTACCCCTAAACCGTCAGCTATCTTTTTAATATTCCTAATTGAAATATTACGTTTACCGGCTTCGACAGATGCAAAGTAAGTTCTGTCCATGTTAATTTGAAGCGCAAACTTTTCTTGGCTTAGTCCGGTTTGCTTTCTCAAATTCTGAATTCGATTTCCCAGTTTCCTTGTAACCATACTAATACCTCCAGATAATTATGATACAAGTACACGGTTTATATAGCAACGGTATATAAGCAACACCAATACCATTTATCA
>CADBNZ010000017.1 GCA_902796155.1 uncultured Pseudomonadota bacterium | reverse complement strand
TTGTATTCCGTAAGCTTCTCTCACTTCATGCAGAGTTTTAAATATTTCACCTGTTTTTGGATTTTTTGCATAAAAATGATCGCCTCTCAAAATAAAAGAGCCAACGTCTTGCCCTGTAAGTCGAGAGAATAAATAGGCATAGTATTTGTATGTAAAAAGAGCTTCTCCCGGTAAGCCGTGCCATAAAACGACATTTCCATTTAAAGATTCCTTTTGTTCTAACAAAATTAATCTGCAAAGAATATTTGTTAGATTATCATCGAGTATAATTTCTTGATCTCCCATGCAATTATGTGGAGTAAATTCAGGAGAACTGAAAAATTCTACTACGTTATCTCTTAAACCTTCCGGCAATGGTTTAAAATTTTCTCTCAATAACATTTTCATAAGCGCTAAAGTAGGCGCCAATTCTCTGAAAAGTTTTGGATCTTCTTCCCTTACTACCGTAGATATTGATTCAGTACATTTTTCTGCAAAAGGTCGTGGAAGGTTATTTCCTGATGTTAACTCATCATGAGCAGAATTGTTCATACACAAAACATTTGTGCATAATGCAACAGTAGACAAAATGCTACTGAATATGACTCTTTTTAAGATCATGCAGCAGACCTCTTCTTGCTATTTCTTAGGTTATGTTACAGAGACTACAGTTTATAATTTATGGAAACTTACAACACTTGAGGCAGAAAGTAGCATAATATAGTCAACTAGTAAATAGAGAACAAAAGATTTCATGCTAAAATACATCTTGAGTTTTGATTACTACAAGAAGAGATGATTTTTAATGCTACATCCATTTGAACCTGTATTCGATAAGCATTCATTAATATTAATACTTGCTACGTTTCCATCTGAAAAGTCGAGAAAATACGGTTTTTTCTATGGACATCCGCAAAATCGTTTTTGGAAATTGCTTGCGTTGCTTACCAAAAGCGAAAAAATTCCTGAATCAATTGAGGAAAAGAAAACGCTATTGCTAAAAAACGGCATTGCACTATGGGATGTGATATATAGTTGCGATATAAAAGGCTCAAGCGACGCATCAATAACAAATGTTGTTCCGAATGATTTATCAAAAATTTTGGAATGCGCCAATATTCAGCGAATATACGCAAATGGGGAGAAAGCTTATCGCATATACATGAAATATTGCTATAAAAATATTGGAAAAGATATAATAAAACTACCGTCGACGAGTCCCGCAAACGCTTCATATAATTTTGCAAGACTCAGAGATGAATGGGAAAAGAAAGTGAATGCAATAGTACAACATGGAAGTTAATAATAAAATTTATGCAAAAGAAGCTTCTTGTATGAATGAAGTGTTTTCTTTAATTGATAGCTTTTTGAAGAATAAAAAATCTTCTTGCTGGATTGCTTTCGACGTAGATTACACTATTACAATGCCTGCTTTGAACATTGATAATGTTGAAATGCCTATAACAAAAGAAAATTTCATTCAAGCCTTTTCTGAAATTAAATGCAAAACAAAAGAAGAAATTGATATTGTTTTAAGTTCCGTACTTTTCACTTCTAATATTTTAGTTGACCAAAAAACTCCAGAAATAATCAAAGAGCTGCAAAAACGAGATAATGTAACTGTTTTTGCTCCCACTGCTTGCCTTTATACTAGAGAAATTGAGAATATTCGTTTTAATACATTAAATGCACATGGAATAAATTTTCAAAATGCATTTGAAGTTTCGGAACTTATTTTGGATAAAATTCCAATATATCACAAACATTTCCCGAAATATTCTAATGGAATAATATACGCAAACGGTGAAAACGGTTCTCATAACAAAGGAACGGTTATGGAAGCGTTTATGAAGAAAATGCAGAAAGTTCCGCAGATTTTTATGATAGTTGATGATCGTAGAAAAAATATTGAAGATCTTTACGCTATTTTTTCAAAAGAATATCCAGATGTTGAATTTTTTGGAATTTTATATCATCCGAAAAATGATTTTCAAAAGATTCAGCCTGAAATTCTCTCTGAGCAGATTTCGAAAATTGCAAGCAAAATGACGAATAATTAGAATAAAAACAAGGTTTTTGACTAGGTTGTAGGGAATAATTTTTGATTTTTATTAATAGCAATTTATGATTTCTTGTTGGTAAAGTAAAAAGTTCCATCGATTTATTTTGCTCGAATTTATTAACAATAGCACATTAGCTCAGGATTTATCCCGCTAATGCTGAAAAAGTTCTTCTGGAACGATTCCTGCTATTTCAAGGTCGGTTATTGTGCTTATGGCTTCAAAGCATTTGTTCGCCAATTCCATTTTTCCTTCACGAACGAGCATTCCATTAAGAATTTCTCGCAGTTTATGAAGATACAGCACATCCCCTTCGGCATATTTCAGTTGCTCTGCTGAAAGTTCATCCTGTCCCCAGTCAGATGATTGTTCGTGCTTGGAAAGTTCTATTCCGAGTATATCTTTGCACAAGTTTTTCAGTCCATGCCTGTCTGTGTACGTTCGAGCGAGCTTTGACGCAACTTTTGTACAGTAAATCGGATGAACATTTATGCCAAAAGTATAGTTTAAAATCGCGACATCAAAACGATGGTAATGAAATATCTTCAAAACAGATTCGTCGGTCAGCAATTTCTTCAAATTTTTTGTTTGATTCTCATTAAAGCAGCAGCGACCACTTTGTCGTGATTGCTGCCGTATGTAAGCTTATTTTAGTTTCCGTGAAAGGTGATCCAACATTGATCTTTATCGACATCAGTAAGCCCAAGCGTTTCGCTCAAAGTTTCAATTCGGGCTATCTCTTCTTGTGGACGCCCATAGATCTCGATCTCAACAGTTTTCAGGTTCTTTAACTGACCATTGCTCTTGGTATTTTCAAAAAATGTCACAATACTATCTGTGGATAATAATCGTTCATCAATCCTCAAACTTTCGAGATTCGGGGCTATAACTTCTATTCCATTTAAACTTTTTAAGCCTATAGTCTCAGATATTTCAAGACGCCTCAAATTTGGTAAAGCATTGAACTCTGGAATATGGAGTCTGAAATCCTTCAATGACGCGTTACATAACCTCAATTCTTCAATGCTCTGCGCGAACAATATTCCATTATAATCCCCGCACAGACTTCTAACTTCTAAAATTCTCAATCTTTTTAAGCGACTTAAAGCTTGCCAATTAGATAGATTATGCGCGTTTTGAATAACGATTGTCTCCAAATTAGGGGCATTTTCCAATCCATCAAGAGTTGCGAGCGGAGATTTGCTAGCAGAAAAGCATAAATATTTTAACCAGTACGACTTTTGAAAGCCAGCAAAACTTGTCATTGGAAGATTATCACCTGCAATGGTGAAATCTCGTAAATATGGAACAGATGGTAATCCGCTGAAATCTGTACCTGTTCCAGTATAACAAACACTAAGATTTACTATACCACGTACTTCTAGGACTTTTAACTCCCGCCAATCGTTGCAATTATAAATACTCAATTGTTGATTCCATGGATTTATTTGCTCACATAGTTGTAGCAATTGGTTTGCATTTACATCTATTACTCTTGCTTCAGATGGAATCTGAATTCCGCTTAGATCTTCCTGCTGAGTTAAATCAAAAAGGCCTCCTGGATGCATCATAGCTGATGCGTCTAAAGATACTCCCGACAGGAACGCTGCCGCTAATAAATATTTACTTTTCATGATTGTTTCCTTTCCTTATAAAAAAAGAAAATCTGTATCGACACCATATCAATGGTCTGATAGCTACAAATAAGTATCACATAACATATTTAATAAAAAGTAAAATTTTTATTTTTTTTCAAATACAAGAATACATTAGTCATAATACTGACTTTTTTCAAAAAGTAACGATAACGCAAGAAAGAGTAAAGACCTTTCCCATCTTTTGCTTATTAGAGCAACGGGACGTTTGTTCTGTCTTTTGCGGTTTATAGCGACAGGAACGATTCGTTCTGTTAGGAATATCAGCTGAAATATGATTCCAGCTCTTCTAAAAATTGTAGCTGCATGTGATGAAGGGAGAAACTCCTCTCATCCGTCATCCTGAGGGAGCATGGTGACCAAAGAATCCAGTTCGAAAAGCAAAAACAATAGCACATCAACTCAGGATTTATCCCACTAATGCTGGAAAAGTTCTTCTGGGACGATTTCTGCTATTTCAAGATCTGTTATTGTGCTTATGGCCTCAAAGCATTTGTTCGCCAATTCCATTTTTCCTTCGCGAACGAGCATTCCGTTAAGTATTTCTCGCAGTTTATGAAGATACAGCACATCTCCTTCAGCGTATTTCAGTTGTTCTGCTGAAAGTTCGTCTTGTCCCCAGTCGGACGATTGTTCATGCTTGGAAAGTTCAATTCCGAGTATATCTTTGCATAAGTTTTTCAGACCATGTTTGTCTGTGTACGTTCGGGCGAGTTTTGAGGCAACTTTTGTACAGTAAATCGGATGAACATTGATGCCAAAAGTATAGTTTAAAATCGAGACATCAAAACGAGCATAATGAAAGATCTTCAAAACTGACTCATCTGTCAGTAATTTCTTCAAATTTTTTGCTTCTTCTTGCTTATTTTTCTGAATTTGCACTAAAAACGTCTGTCCATCTTCGGAACACATTTGTACAAGACATAAGCGATCTCTTTTTATCGCAAGTCCCATAGTCTCGGTATCAATAGCAACACTGCCTTTGAATTTTATATCTGCAGGTAAGTCATTTTTATATAAATTCATGAAAACTGCCTCCGAAATTAACAAAAATGTTTGAAAATGGTGCCCAAAAGAAGACTCGAACTTCCACCCACTTGCATGGACTAGGACCTGAACCTAGCGCGTCTACCAATTCCGCCATCTGGGCATAGCTATATCATATCGACGACCGAATACCGCAATAATATTGCCGCTATATTACCAAAATCGCAACGATTATTTCGCTCTTTCTACATAAGTAGAATCCGCGGTATTAACAACAACTTTTGTTCCTGCTTCTATGTGCGGAGGAACCAAAATTCTTACGCCATTCTCCAAAACCGCCGGCTTATATGATGAAGCTGCCGTCTGCGCTTTTACAACAGCATCGGCTTCAACAACTTCCATAACCACAGTATCAGGAAGTACTACTCCGACAATCTCTCCTTCGTACATGGAAATTTTTACGACCATATTATCTTTGAGGTAACAAGCACTGTCGCCGATAATATCTTTGCTAACCTGAATTTGATCGAAAGTTGTCATATTCATGAATGTGTACGTATCGCCATCGCTATAAAGCAACTGGCATTCTTCTTCATCCAAACGAACTTTTTCGAGAATTTCGTCTGACCTAAAGCGCTCGTTAAGTTTTGTACCGGTTTTCAGCTCTTTCATTTCGACTTGAACAAAAGCTCCGCCTTTACCCGGCTTTACATGCTGAGTTTTTCCAGCCGTCCACAGCTTTCCATTGTACTCTATAAGCATGCCTATTCTTAATTCATTTGCGCTAATCTTCATTTGTACCATCATCTCATATATGAACGACAATTATTTTACGATGTTGACGAGCTTTTTCCAAGAAGATTTTATATTTTCCTTCTGATTTCTTATAAAACGAAAGAATAAATGAACACAAATCAACGCTATTTCCTATTGACACACCCTGAGTATTAATTTATCTTTCGAGTATGCTTGTTGCGAACGCATAAGGGTTTAGTTGTATATCGTAGCAGGTATAATACACATGCGCGGGGGTGTAGCTCAGTTGGTTAGAGCGTCGGCTTGTCACGCCGGAGGTCGCGAGTTCAAGTCTCGTCACTCCCGCCAGTCAGATTCAAAGAAAATTATTATTTAAAACTGGATTTCGCATCTTAGCAACAGAATCCGAACGATTTAGTAGGAAAAGAGTCGAGTAATCGTCTAAGTTAATCGAACTATTTATTAAACAGGG
>CADBNZ010000016.1 GCA_902796155.1 uncultured Pseudomonadota bacterium | reverse complement strand
TCTTATAGCAGAGGTGTTCTATTGCGCATAGCTATAAGCTTTTCTGAACCACCGGACTATCCGGTGGTTTTCTAAATACAATAAAAGACCTTACTACCATCGCTGATAGTAAGGTATCTATTCAAATTTATTCGGATACAGAAATATCCGCAGTTTCACTCTCTGTTAAGGTCTTTTTGGCATGTTTGCCGTTCCTTTTTCCCTTCCTATGATGCTTATGGTGATGATTTTTATGATCTTTTTTCTTGAATTCTTTACGGTCGCCGTCATTTCTGCTCTCGTCTTCTTCCTCTGCATTATTTATGGAATCTTTTGACTTCTTTATTTTAGATTTATGTCTTGCTTTAGAATGTTTTTTATGATGATCTTTCTTCCCATGTTTTTTCTTCTTGGTTTCAGTAGATGATGAATCTTCTTCTGCTTCACTCCCTATTGATTCACTTCGTACAGAACTTTCGTCACTATCATTTTGAAATAAATCTCCCACTTCAGCATTTTTGCCTTCAAAATCATCGTCATATGATGAATAGAGATTCGGCGAGAATGAGAACAAACCACACGCAATTAACATAGTAAACAATTTTTTACTCATATTTTTTTTCTCCTTACTCGATTAATATTAGTAGGTTAGTAAAAAAATCTTAATTGAAAGTGAAGATTTTAATTAAATTGCGATATTTCTGCTACACATAGAGCGAAACATTATTGGTTTTTCCCATTTTTGCTGGACAAATTTTTCAAAATACTATAAATATACAATATGTTTTTTGTATTAGGAGAGTAGTCTATGTTGTACAAGAAGCTTTTATGTTGTTCGATTGCATTATCTTTGTTTGATATGAACTCTTTCGTGGAAGCGGAAACTGCAGTTTCAAGTTTGGAAACTGAAACCGATCAAAATGATGGTAGTTTAATTTCTTGGCCGGATGAAGCCGACGGTTTCTTGAACCTTAAAGCATCTCATGAAAGAAGCAATGAGTATGCGTTTGGTCCGAAAAATTCATCAGCTGTAGGATTAAACCCAGTTGTGTCATTGGGTGCTTTCACATTAGATACCGGCTTATATTATGGTCGTCAATTCTCTAATATGTTCGTTTTTAAGAGCGAGAGATTTCTATCAAAAACCGTTCCTTCTGATAAATTAAAAGATTTCCATGATGAAATTAGTGATGTGAAAACAATTTATGATAAAGCTATGGATAAAAACGTCAACAAAGCTTATTTCCACAGAGAATACACAAGGCTTATGTTTAAAGATGATACCCATAATTTCCGCGTTGTTCTCGGTGACACCACAACGAAAAACAAAATTGGAAGTCAGCAAGCTATTACGGGTGCCGGTATAAGCATATTCCGTCAAAGCGGAAATGGTTCAGTGATAAATGCGTCCAGTCCTATCGTTATAACTCGTCCAACAAAAGTGGAGTGCAAATTGGGCGATGATATCTTGGCGATAAGGGTTCTTGCTCCTGGTACCTATTATCTAGATGACTTGCCTGAAGAAGCGAAACTCCCGGGAGTCACTGTAAAATTGAGTGATCAGCTTAATAGAACAGAGCTTCTGACCGTGGATTACTTCGGCGGATACGGTATGTTGAAAGCAAACGAAGATGATTTCGACTTGTCAGTCATTTACGCAAGCAAATACAATGTCGATGATCCTTGTAGAGTTCGTTATGCACATGATCCTCGATTCAGTGGCAACTATCGTAAAGGTTTAACTGATAAAATTACCGCAGGAGCAGGTTTACAAGTGTACAAGAGCTCTTATATTGCAGATTTAACCGCAATATACGGCACACAATACGGTAAGATTTCTCCGCATGTGTCGTTCAGTGATGACAGATCATTGGGTAACGCTCTTGCTGCCGGTATCTATTATATGACACCAGCGAATGAGTACGGCTTGGTATTTGAAACTTTCCTTGGCGTGAAAGAAAAAGGATTTGGAGACTTGCGTCGCTCAAAAGAGCTTGGAGAGGACTACAATGAGCTTATGAAAAAGTACTTTACTGATGAAAATCTGAAGGAAAAGTTCACTAATACCGTTTCACAAGAGTCTTCTCGCCAAATTATTGCGCGCGTTTACTCGAAACCTGTATTCGGAATTATTCCTGCTTTTACATTCAACGGAGCATGGTCGAAATCCAGCAGGTTGCGTGAGTATACATTAAGCTTAGCGACGAAAGTTTTCGATGATGTTACATTTACTACATCAGCAGGTTTGACTTACGATGATCCAACGAAAGGCGTAAATCAGCAATCTCCTGACAGAAGACTTACCGTTGCTTTAACGATTCCTCTTGGCGATTTCAAAGCACAGGGAACATATACTCATCATGATGAAGATAGGTTGAGAAGCTACGCAAGCTTGCAGTATAACCCATCAGAAGTAAAGGGACTTGAAGTAAAAGTTGAGGAATACTTCAAACCTGGCTACAGAAATCCAACTGCATCTGTCAAGTATGATGGTAATTATTACAATATCAAACTTGAAGAGAGCATTAAGAATATCTATCCGAATAGCTCTATTGGTAAAAAATTGCACAATAACCAGCAGAGGGCATTCTTCGGAACCAGTATTTCTCAAGACGGCTTTAAGTCATATCGAAAGAGCAACGTTAATGTTCTCAGAACCGCCTATGAAGCGAATAAGAAGGAAACGAAGTAGAGAACAATTTGTAGCTCAGAACGAAACGCCCGAGACTCTCCATCTCGGGTGTTTTTTTATGGTATTTTTAATGAATATATAATAGGTTAATCATGAATTTGGGTAAAATTAGCCGCAAGAAAACAAACTTTGCAACTTATAGCTTGAGAATATACTTATATTCTCCCAATTACTTAAGTTTTTTTTAGAAGAATTTTTGAAAAAATCCATTGTTGTTCGATATTTCGGCACTATTTTATATGGTGTAAGCAAAAAAACATTAGTTTTCATTGATTTTATTGTATTAAATTGTATATTAATCACGGTTTTTAACTAATTTTTGTTTCGAGCAGAATTTTTTTATTTTTAATTATGTACCAACACCAACAACAGCATTAACAGGAGGTTTAAAAATGCCAGAGATAGTATTAACAGGAAACGCAGGAAGAATCGAAGCCAGATATCACCACAGCAAAAATCCTATGGCTCCACTGGTTATCGTGTTACATCCAAATCCACTTCAAGGCGGAACGATGAACAATCGCGTTACCCTGACTCTTTATAAGGCGTTTATCGAAAATGGTTTTTCCGCGATTCGGTTTAATTTCAGAGGCGTTGGAAAATCCGAAGGCGAATATGATAAAGGCGAAGGCGAATTAACCGATACTGCAGCTGTTTTAGATTGGATTCAGTCCATAAATCATGGACAAAGGCAGTTATGGGTCGCCGGTTTTTCTTTTGGTGCGTTAATTGGAATGCAGCTACTTATGCGCCGTCCAGAAATTGCAGGTTTCGTGTCGGTATGCCCTCCGGCGAACCAATATGATTTTTCGTTTCTTGCGCCGTGTCCTGTTTCGGGAATGATAATAAACGGCCAGGATGACCAAATCTGCCCAACGGAAAATGTCGATAAATTGGTGGAAAAACTCAACTCACAAAGAGGAATTTCCATAGATTATCGCGTAATTCCGAATTGCAATCATTCTTTCGCTGAGCATTTGGACACCATAAAAGATTGTGTTACTGAATATTTGCAAAGCAGGTATGCAAAGAAAGTTATTAATGCATAAAAATAAGAGTAAAATAGAAAATGCTCGATATTTTTTTTAATATGTTTTCTTAGTGGTAAGTGTATTGTAGCGAGGGAATGCTATGGCGAAATATAAATCATCTTTTTTGAATGAAGCGGCGGCACGAGGTTTTTTTTATCAGTCGACCAATCTTGAGGCTATGGATGATTATCTCGCGACTCCCGGCCGATCAGGCTATATAGGATTTGATATAACCGCGAAAAGTTTACATGTCGGCCATTTTATTCCTATTGCTATGATGCGTTTGTTTCAAAAACACGGTCATCGTCCGATAATATTAGTTGGCGGAGGTACAACAAAAATCGGAGATCCGTCTTTCAGAAATACTACTCGGCCGATTTTAAGCAATGAAGAAATTGCCGCTAATTTAGTGGGCATAAAGAAGTGTCTTCTGCCGTTTTTGCAGTTCGGAGATGGTGCTTCGGACGCAATTATGGTCAACAACGCAGATTGGCTGGACAAAATTGAATATATTCCTTTTCTTCGTGATATTGGAAAATATTTTTCAATAAATCGCATGATAGGTTTTGATTCAGTAAAAACGAAATTGGAGTCGAATAGCTCTCTGAGTTTCCTTGAGTTCAATTATATGATACTGCAGGCTTATGATTTCCTGAAATTATACACAGAAAAAGGCTGTTGCATTCAATTCGGCGGTCAAGATCAGTGGGGAAATATCTGTTGTGGCGTTGAGTTAATAAAAAAGAAGCTCGGAAAGGAAGTTTTCGGATTCACAAATCCACTTCTTACTACCAGCGACGGCAAGAAAATGGGAAAAACGGCCAGCGGAGCGGTTTGGCTTGATCGCGAGCTGCTGTCTGCATATGATTTTTGGCAGTATTGGCGTAATGTAAATGACGCCGATGTCATAAAACTCATGTACCTTTTCACTGACATCGAAATTGATGAGATAAAAAAAATGGAAAGCGTGCAAGGGCAAGAAATTAATGAGTTGAAAAAGCGATTGGCTGATGAAATTACTTCCCTTGTACATGGTAAGGACTCTCTCGATGAAATTCACAAATCTGCGTCAGGAATGTTCGCAAAAGATTCTGCAGATTTAGGTGCTATGTCATCTATTCCGAAATATGAGTTAAGCGATTTATCAAAATCCGCAATTGATGTATTGGTGGAAAGTGGATTATGCGAAAGTCGCGGCGACGCGAAACGACTTATTCGCGGAGGAGGAGTCTATGCCGATGACAAAGCCATTCGCGAAGATTACAAATTCCAAAAAGAAAATTTCAAAGATGGTTTATTAAAATTCTCTTGCGGAAAAAAGAAACACATATTGGTCGTTTTAAAAACTGAATGAGAAATAAATGCTGAAGGTTACTATCTTAGGATGTGGAGCATCGGGCGGAGTTCCTTTGCTGAAATACGGCTGGGGACAATGCGATCCAAATAATCCGAAAAACCGCCGCACTCGTTCGTCCATCATGATAGAAACCGAAAAAACGAAATTACTGGTCGATATGTCCCCCGATTTGCGCCAGCAGTTGCTGCGCTTTGGGTCGTCGCAAGTTGACGGCGTTTTTGTTACTCATGAACATTACGATCACACAAACGGCATAAACGAACTGCGCCCCGTATACTTTGGAACGGGAAAATCTCTGCAGATATACGCAAAAGATTACGTAATGCGCAGTATTCAAAAAATGTTCTATTATGTATTTGAGGATTCCGGCCGAGATCTTTATAAACCTTATGTCGAAGCGAATGTTGTGGAAGATGAATTTGTTATTGGCGATATTTCCGGCATTTGTTTTGAGCAAAATCACGGTTATTTGAAAAGTACGGGACTTCGAATAGGTGACTTTGCATATACTACCGATGTTGTTTCATTCGAAAAAGATACTTTTGAAAAATTGCGAGGGCTCGATACTTGGATTGTAGGCTGTTTAAGTCGAGACAAGAAACCGACTCATGCAAATTTGGATACAGTATTACAGTGGGTGTGTGAATTAAAGCCAAGGCAAACATATCTTACACATATGAGTGTAGATTTGGATCACGATTCACTGCGTGCGAATCTTCCACAAAACATTTTTCCGGCATATGATGGCCTGCAGGTTACTATTTGATAATGATTTTTTCACGTAAAACTCTAACAATTATCTTCTTTTCGTCTTTCTCTGAGTGATTTTAGATGCAATATTTTCTGTTCTTTCACTAATTATATAGCGTGGACGTTGTTTTACCTCCATATAAATTTTTCCTATATACTCTCCTAATACTCCAACGCAAACCAATTGAACACCAAAGAAAAAACTAACTAATGAGACAATTCCTCCCTCAAAAGAATTATAGATTAATCCAAATATCATTCCGAAAAAACCAACAAAAGAAGCAAACAAACCAACAGTTGTTACTAATTTTAATGGCCTAGAAGATAAACTTGTTATTCCATCAATAGCTAAAGTTAACATTTTTGATAATGTATAATGCCCTTCACCTGCTATCCTTTTTTTTCTTTTATAAAAAACTGTTGCACTTTTAAATCCAACAAGCGGAATCAATCCTCTTAAAAACAAATTTACTTCTTTGTAATTCGCAAATTCTTCTAAAAATCTTGAACTTAATAATCTATAATCCGCATGATTAAAAATTATTTTTGCTCCAAGAAATCCTAATAATCTGTAAAAACACTCAGCAGTAAATTTTTTTAAAAAATTATCTGTACTTCTATCATTTCTTACCCCATACACTACATCACAACCTGACTTATACTTTTCTATCATTTCATCAAAGGCATTAATATCATCCTGTCCATCACAATCAATTGAAATTGTAATGTCACATCCTTTATCTAAAGCCTCCATAAGACCAGCCAAAAGCGCACTCTGATGGCCGCGATTACGACTTAGACTTATGCCAATAAAATGCTCATTAGTTCTCGATAGTTCTTTTATAATCTTCCAAGTATTATCTGTTGAACCATCATCTATAAAAAGAATACGACTCTTAGAACTAATTATACTTCGCTTTTTCAGATCTAATAACTTGGTTAATAGAAGATTGCTCACTATAGGTAATACAGACTGTTCATTATAAGAAGGAACAACAACAAATAATACTGGTAACATCATAGAAATTTCCTTATAGTTATATTCGAAAAATTAGTAATATTTTTCATAGTGTTGCCCTAGAAACATATATTTTTGTATCAGCCACCTGGGAATGTAAAAAGAAGTTTTTCATTTTTGCCTGTGATAACAGATCTTCAATAGATTGTCCACGAGTTTGAAATAGCACAATAGTATTTTCGTCTACTGAATCCAGCTTATTCACCTGTTTTATTGGAACTTTTATTCCATTAAAAACAAAAGTTATAAAGAAATTCCATTTATTCATATTATCATCACGCACAAAAGAAAAACGCGGATCAGCATTATCTAAAACAACGTTTACTATTTTTTTCCCTTCTCTCAAGCGATCGCATAAATAGTTAACAACAGTCATATCATTACGTCTCGCTCTAAGTATATTTTCTACTGTTTTAACAGATACATGTGAATCCCGGTATGCAAATAAAAGTAAAAAGAAAGAACAGCCGATAAAAAGCATTTTCTGTCGACGAAAATAGTGTAACCAATAAGCAAAAGAAGGTATACTTAAAAAAACGCAAGGAAGCACATAATAGTCATCGCATAGATTTAGTATATAAAAAGCAAAAAAATATCCTACAGCAGCAAACAATAAGGAATCGAAAAAAAGCCTATTTTTATTCGCTTCTTTATTAACATAATATAATCTCATAATTGATAGTATAACTACTATAATAAGAATAGGTTCAAAATCTAGTTGTTTAAAAAATAATTCCATCCCACGAGAAAAACAGCGTCCTTCATTATAAAATTGAGTTGGAAATGTACAAAAGCAAAGATAGAAATATACAATCAAATAAATTATTGAATTAGTAATAAGAGCATAATAAAAATTCTTATCTTTTTGAGAAAGATATCGAAAACCGAATAAAAGCCGAGTAAAAGCAATAATCAAAAATACTCCAAAAACAGGTTCTTTTACATAAGTTACATATATTGCACTTATTAATGCATAAATATAATACTTTGTAAGTTGTCTGCTCTCTCCGTTCCATACACATAAAATAAATACTGAAAATAATAAACATATGACATTTTCAGGGAAAAAAGTCAGCATATTTACTCTCATAAAAGCCGCTGAACAAATCATAATTACAAAGCAAATAACACTAACAAGATAATCATTATTCGTTATTTTTTTTAGATAATTAAAGATAACAATTGCACAAATAAGGAACAGTATACTATTCCAAATTAAATGAGCAGTTATTGTATGACCGAATGGAATGGCTAATAATATATTATAGTCAGCAGATCCTAAAGGGAAAAATCGTCCATTACCAAAAGCATGAAAAATGGGATTTCTAATAGCAGTAGTACACATAAATTGTATATCATCGCCAAAAGTCCAATTAGCATTCCATATAATTATAACTATTCCACTAAAAATCAAAATTCCTACTATCCAATTTGCAATAGTTTTATTTATTTGCAGATTTATGCTGTTGAACTTTTTAAAAGAATCAAGAATATTTTTTAACATATCAATTCCATTAACACTCTATTAATGCAACATCCTAAAGAATAAAGCATATCGACCTTTTTCCATTCCATTCAGATGAAGACAAGGCACCTAAAGCCTGAATTTGCTATCTGTAAAGTAAACTCAATAATCCCTTCACTTCTGAATGAGATGTAGCGTTTAATGATACATTTTTCTCAAGATTATTCAATAGTAATTAAACGTGATTTTTCCTGGCAATTCTTGCTCTGTAATCAATGAATTCGGTATTACGAAGTTCGTATGTTTTCTATTGCCGAATGGACCAATAGTTGAAAGTTACTTCATTGTTTCAAAAGAAAAAGCCCCATATCACATCGGATTTGTTTTTGGCGCATATATTTCCGTATAAGCATTAGGACAATGCCAGCGCAAATAGTAGTTTTTCATTTTTTCCTGGGACAATAAATAGTTAATATCTTGTCCAATAACCGAAAAAAGAATTATTGTATCTTCGTCAGCAACATCCAGATTATTTACTGGTACAACTACGTTTATGTCATCTTTATACAAAAAATTTGTGAACGCATTCCAATTATAAAGACTGCATACCCTCCCACCACTTAGATCGAATAAAGCATTATCAAAAAGTACCCATATAATTCTTTTTCCAAGTTTGGATTGTTCATACAAATAATTAATAACACGCATATCGTTTTGTCTTTTCAAAAGCAAGCGTTCTAACGTCGCGCTAGCTGTATACGAATCCTTATACAATGGTAATAACAGCAAAAATATTGCACTAAGAAATATCGAAAAATTATATCGTCGCAAGGAATGTAAAAAACAAGCGAAAGCAGGAATACTAAAAAATACGCAAGGAACAGCATAATAAGTATATAAAAGATTTAAGCAAAAAATCGCGAAAGAATACCCACCGCTCGCAAATAGCAGAGAATCTACGATAAGTATTTTTCTATCTTTTAGACAAACTATAGAAAACAATCTTATAATGCATAGAATTACAGTGCTTAAAAGTATTGGTTCACTACGTAATAGGCCTAGAATTAAATCCAATCCGCGTAATTCAGATTGCCCCATGTTATACGTCTGAGCCGGAGGATTTTGGAACCATAAATAAGCGTAAGCTACAATATAGCTTATAACAACCGCAATAAGTGCATAATAAAAAAGTCTATCTTTTTTTGTAAGTTGCTTAAATCCAAACAAAAGTCTCGTAAAAGCAATAATTAACAACATACCGAAGACAGGTTCTTTTGTATAAGTTGTGTATGCTGCAACTAATAATGCACAAATATAGTATTTCGTAGACTGTTTTTTCTCTGCTCTCCATAGACAAAGCATGAATATAGCTGACATAACACAGATAATTCTCTCAGCAGTCGGAAGGGCTATATTTACCTCCAAAAAAGATGCCGAAAAAAGCAGAATAAAAATAGAAACTATACTAACAAAGTAATCTTTATCTGTTATTTCTATAAGAAATTTATACAAACATAACATGCAAATGAGGAATAATAGGCTATTCCAAAGAAAATGCGCTGTTGCTGTATAACCGTATGGAATAATGAGCAAAATGTTATAACCTGCCAAACCAAGCGGCCAAAATCTTCCTGCCCCACTCCAACCAAAAACAGGTTTTCCAACAGCAGTAGTACACAAAAACTGACTATCATCACCAAATGTCCAATTGGCATCCCACATAATTAGAACTATTCCAGCTAAAATCAGAATACCTATTATCCAGTTTGCGATGTTTTTATTTATTCGCGGACTTATATTATTGAACTTTCTAAAACAATCGGAAATTTTGTTAAACATGTTTATCCATTAGACAGTCTATCAACACAGATAGCTCTATCCTTCAGCAACATCCTCAAGAATAAAGCATATCGACCTTTTTCCATTCCATTCAGATAAAGACAAAGTACCTAAAACCTGAATTGGTGATTTATAACTGAGCAGAACATCGCCCAACGCAGTGCCCTCACTTCTGAAGGAAATCGCATTTAATGATACACCTTTTTTAACGTCACTCAATAGCAACTGAACATGATTTTTTCCAACAATTCTTGCTCTTGCAATTATTAAATTCGGTATCACAAACTTCGGATGTTTATTTCCGTTACCAAATGGCCCAATTGCTGAAATCTGTTTCATTATTTCAAGGGAAGCAGCCATATCTGCATTCAAATAACAGTCTGCATGTAATTCTTCGTAAGATTTTTCGTACTTTATTTCATTTCGCAAAAATTCTATAAACGCAGGTATCTTATTTTCTTCTATATAGAAGCCCGCTGCCATAGAGTGCCCGCCACCTGAAGTAACTATCCCTTCTTGAAACGCTTTATTTATGATTACAGATATATCAATCTGAGAAATCGAACGACAGGATCCCCTTCCCTGCCCGTTTTCATCAATCGCTATAACCAAACTTGGTTTGTGGTAAGTCTCTTTTAGACGTCCTGCCACTATTCCAACAATGCCAACATGCCATTTGTTGCTATATGCGCAGATAAAATCTGAGTTTTCATCTATTTGCTGAATTGCTTCTTCTATTATCTTGCGTTCTAACTCCTGTCTTTCTTTGTTTAAATCGTCCAACCGTTGCGCGATTTTTTTCGCTTCAATAGGATTTTTGGTTGATAGCAATTTTACACTCAAATCAGCAGAAGCAAGTCGTCCTGCAGCATTTATTTTCGGACCGAAAGAAAAAGCAATTGTATCAGATGTAACATCACTTGTTTTATTCTGGCTTATTAAGGCATCGATACCGAGATTCTTGCGCCGATACATGGTTTTTATGCCGTTTATAACAAAAGCGCGATTTATTCCAACAAGAGGCATAACGTCACAAATAGTAGCAAGAGCGACTAAATCGAGATAATCGAAAAGATCAGGCTCTTTCAAAACTTTATTTTTATAAAAGCCATTGTTTCTAAGCTCTCGATTTATTCCCACTATGCACATAAAAACCATAGCGGCAGCGCAAAGATCCCTGAAATTGACATTTTCATCCGGTCTATGAGGATTTACTATTGCTACAGCTTCTGGAACACTATCCATTTTGTGGTGGTCTATAACGACTACATCTATTTTCTCATCCTGAGCATATCTGAGTTCATCAAATGAGCTGGAACCACAGTCAACAGTTATTACAAGATGATCTTTGAACCTTTTCAAACTATCAATGCTGAGCCCGTAACCTTCTTCCATTATATTTGGTATAGAGTAAGCAAAAGGAACTTTGAGATATTCGAAAAAATTCATAAAAAGAACGGTGGAAGAAACTCCATCTACATCATAATCTCCGAGAATCGCTATTTTTTCTCCCGCAATGATCGCAGCAACAATACGATTAACCGCTTTTTCCATATCCTTAAAAACAAAAGGATCAGGCATGGTATTCTTGAGAGAAATCTTTTTAAAAGCCTCTACATCATCAATCCCTCTATTTTTGAGAATAACTCGAATAAGCTCGTTCAAATTCTCGAACGAAGGTGTCTCATCCGCTATCTCCCAAGTCTTACCGGTTAAAGATAATATTTTCTTTGACATAGCCTATACTAATACGATCACAGCAATTATTTATTTACGATCTTTTTGTTATATATTTTTTGTTATAGAAATTCTGAATGCATAGCGATTCGGCTTTGCCTCAAAAGTCCAAT
This sequence comes from uncultured Pseudomonadota bacterium, assembly GCA_902796155.1. GTDB lineage: Bacteria > Pseudomonadota > Alphaproteobacteria > UBA3830 > UBA3830 > BNWE01. Next base: position 30,347 of record CADBNZ010000016.1, on the reverse strand, counting down.
TTGTTCCATTAACTTTCGCTTCTTTCTTTTCTTTAGAGCCGATTGTAAATCTTACATCCCCATGCAAATTAATTGTTTGATTAACTCTGTGCTCTAAACCGAAACCAACTGTCGAAAAGAATGAACCGAAAGTCATTTTCGCAATGTTATTGCCGTTATTATAGGCTTCCATTTCCCCTAAGACTCGTGCAAAACCTGCTGTCACGTAAGCCAAAGTCCCGTATTGAGGAAATTGATACCCAAATCGCACGTCCATATTAAGTCCGAAATTTGATTTGTGGACTATCCCACTCTCTCCAAAATCTTTTGTTTTCTTAGGCATGCGTTTAAAAAAGTCAAACTCAATTCCGGCATAATATCTATCGTAAAATGCTGTTCCGAAACCACCAATAAGAGAAATATCGAATTGAGTCGCAGATTGTTTGTTACTTAATTTTGTTCCATTGTTTTTTTCCACATTAAGTTTATTAGAAATGTTGGAAATTCCTAAGCCGATACCATAATATGCTCCGCTGACTTTTCTGTCTGGATCGGCAAGAGGCTGAAAATCTGAATTTTTTTCATCATAATTGCTAGCTGATGACGCCTCATACTTCTGATTTGATTTATTATCAGTATTGTTATCATCACAAAAAACTATTGGTACACAGAGAACTACAGCATAAAAAGGAACTAATAAAAACTTACTGTACATGTATTTATACCCCCAAGGAGAAATAAAAATTGGCTAAATAACTGATATTTAGCCAAAAAACAATAAAAACAAAAGAAAAAAGCGCTATTAGTTGACGCAATCTTTCAAATTCTTGCCTGGCTTAAATCTAACAGACTTTCTTGGTGGAATTTCAATGGTTTTGCCTGTTTTGAAGTTTCTGCCGCTTCTACCTGCAGTTGCTTTTACCGAAAAGCTTCCAAATCCAACCAAGCTGACATCATCACCCTTCTTCAAAGCTGCTTCGATGACTTTAACGAAAGCATTAACAGCCTTGTCAGAATCTGATTTTGTCAGTCCGCTGTCTCTAGATATTGCATCTACTAGTTCTGTTTTATTCATGTAACATTCTCCAATAACTCATAAATCAGAGTCTGAACTATTAATAGGAAAAAATCAATAGTTTTTTCGTACTTTTTGAGGTTTTTGATAAAAAAATCACACTATAGTTGTATTTTTTCAAAAAAATTTACTCCTATTGCCTCTTTAACCTCTCTAAGCGTCTGATCTGCCACTGATTTTGCTTTTTTTGTTCCCTCAAAGCATATCTCGACCAAATCTTGCCTTTTCAAAGACGCCCTTTTCTCTCTAATAGGAGCAAGTAAAGTCTGCAACGTTTCATTTAATAGCGATTTTAAGGTAACATCCCCCAAACCGCCTTTTTTATACTTCAACTTAAACTCTGCGATTTCTTCTTTATTCTCATGAAACGCATCCAGATATATAAAGACGACGTTACCTTCCACTTTTCCCGGATCCGACACCTTTATATGGTCTGGGTCAGTGTACATAGAGAACACTTTTTCTTTTACAACTTTAGGGTCATCGCTCAAAAAAATCGCGTTATTCAATGACTTGCTCGCTTTCGCTTTTCCGTCTATTCCAACAAGTCTCCCTGTATTACTGAGATGGATCTTGCACTCTTTCAACACATCCGTTTTATATAACCCATTGAATTTGCGCACAATTTCGTTAGTCTGTTCTATCATAGGAGCCTGGTCATCGCCTGCGGGAACAATCGCCGTTTTAAAAGCCGTTATATCCGCCGCCTGACTTATCGGATAGCACAAAAACCCAGCAGGAACAGACTGCGCAAAACTTTTTTGAGCCAATTCTGTTTTCACCGTAGGATTTCTCTCCAAACGAGATACCGAAACTAAGTTCATATAATACATCATTAATTCAGGAAGCGCTGAAATCTGAGACTGAATAAATATAGTAGACAAATTCAGGTCTATGCCAACCGCTAAATAATCAGACACGACTTCATAAACATTGTCGATCACTTTTTGCGGATTTTCGAAATAGTCTGTAAGAGCCTGAGTGTCTGCAATCATAATATACTGCTCGTACTTATGCTGCAGCTCTACCCTACTCTTCAGCGAACCGATAAAATGCCCAAGATGCAGTTTTCCTGTTGGCCGATCGCCCGTAAGAGATACCAGTTTTTTGCTTCCAACCATATATGTCTCCTATTAATTCACAGCAGCTAATAACGAGACGATACGATTTTTCGTTGATTTTATCAACGATAATGAAGAAAACGCTTGTATCTGCCGAGAGTTAATTTTGCTGAACAATAGCTGTCGATGCCTGAGTGTGAAGCATATTATACAGATACTGCAAGACGATACACGTTTTTACAAGTCCCCATTCCATCATCAATGCATGAGGCAGATTATCTCCATACATTATCTTCATCATATACTGCTGCATACTGCTTCCGAAAACTTTCAGCATTGCTCCATAGAAATCCAAATTTATTGAGTGATTAACAAACAGCTTTTTCGGAAGTAAAAAACTGTACTCTTTTTTCTCTGGATTTAGCGCAAATCCAACGTGATCGGCTCTTATTGGCAATCCCTGTTCCGATGCCAACGCTAAATCGCACAATGGATTAATAAAAAGGATGTTCTCATCGCCATTTTTTACTAAAGCAAGACCGAGAATTTGAAAAATTTCCACTGAATTAAGATGTAGTAGTCGTACTATGCCTTCGTTCGATGCGCCCAACTGAGCTATTTCTGCTTTTAATTCATCAAGACTTTGACCGTGATCATAAATCACCTTCAAACTACGTATATATCTTTCTCGAACATTCATTTCCTGCGGCGCAGCTTTTAAGTGCTCGAGAAATTCGTTCAATGCTTCTTCGTCAAAAGTAAGATTGTTTGAAAGTGCCGTAATTAATCTTATTGTATCATCAATATCAAAACACGTTGTCAATCCAAAAAAAATTGCGGATGAAGAATGTCCCATTTCATGATATGGAATATAAATATCGTCGAACAATGCAGCAAAAGTTCCTGTTTCTGTTCTCTTTTCAGTTGCGGAACTATGAAAAAATGAATTTTGAAAAACATTATCTCGGTCACAAGTTAGGACTATAGACTCTCCCTTTGAATTAGGCCAATAGCCTTCTTTAAAACTCATGTGATTAGAGTTTCCCCCCACCAGCGTTGATAATTGAGCAGAAATCACCGATGAACCTGAACTTATTTTTCCAAAAGTGGTTACAAATAAGTCGCGGAATAATTTGCTTCGCGCACATCCTTGCTCTACTGTTTTCTGCACCTTGTATTTGAAAGAATCGCTTGAAAATACGGAACTATTGAGATGGTTTTTTATAAAATTCGTGCTGGCTTTTTTGTTCGTCGTAAGTAATAGAGGAATTATTTCGTCTTTAGTCGCTTGAGCTGTAAGATAATTAGCCAAAGACAGGGCGTTCATAAATTTTACTCCATCTATTTTTATTCCTTTTGATTCTATCAAGGAAATAAGTTCACGTACTCCATCAGATTCTTTTGATAATGGTTGCCTTGATGCTCTGCATAATTCATTAAAAACAAGAGGAGATTGTTCTTTCCTAAATTGAGCATTCAATGCATCCATTTCTTTATAGATATCATCAATCTCCGAAGGTGTTGGCGATTTTCCTAATTTTCCTTTTAGCTCTTGAAAAGAACGATTATATTTTTTCGCAATTTTCCTTAAATAAATCTATAGGATCCGCAGCGACAACATTACTGATATTGCCGCAATACATGGAAACAGCTGATATTATTGCAAAAATAGTCTTCTTCATATGTAAATAAACTCCATCTGACTGATAATCAACTAACTATTACAAAAAAGATGAAAGGAAAAATATAAGACAAAAACTAATGAACTATTGAGTATTATATACCAAAAAAGGCTAATCACAAGAACTTTTATCAAAAATGCAAAATTTACAGAATACGACGATAGCTTAATGATTCGGCGATGTGATCTTCATTAATACTGTCTGATTTGCCCATATCCGCCAGGGTTCTCGACAATTTTATCACCCTATAATACCCGCGCGCGGAAATTTTTGCCCTATCTATGCACTTATATAGCAGCTGTTTTGCTGCGTCTGTCAGATATTGTTCGAGTTCGTGCCCGTCTATTTCGGCATTTGTTTTTTCCGAGCGGTTTTTATAGCAATACAACTGAATTTCGCGAGCTTCAACCACTCTTTTTTTGATTGTTTCAGATGTTTCTATATCTTCCTTTGACTGTACGAAATCTTCAAGTTTCACATCAGGAACATCAATAAAAATATCGATTCTATCTAAAAGAGGACCCGAAATTTTTCGCAAATAATCCTTCCCGCATTTAGGAGCTAAAGTACATTCTCTTCCCTCAACTCCCAAATAACCACATCGACAAGGATTCATGGCCGCGATTAATTGGATTCGAGCAGGATATGTTATGTGCTTATTTGCGCGTGCAATGCTAATTGTTCCCATTTCTAAAGGTTGGTGCAATGATTCCAAAGCAGCTCTCGAAAATTCCGGAAGTTCATCCAAAAATAGTACTCCACGGTGAGCAAGAGAAATTTCGCCAGGTTTCGCATAAACCCCTCCGCCAACGAGAGCCACAAGCGATGCCGAGTGATGTGGAGAACGATAAGGGCGCTCGGTAACCATGCCACTTTCGCCTATAATTCCTGCGAGACTATGTATCATAGTAACTTCAAGTGCCTCATCGGGAGTAAAAGGCGGTAAAATAGTCGGCACACGAGAAGCCAAAAGCGACTTCCCTACTCCAGGAGGACCAAGCATAAGAACATTATGACCACCAGAAGCGGCAACTTCCATCGCTCTTTTTGCTACCAACTGACCCTTGATATCGCTAAAACAGCCTCTAGACGTTTGTGCCGACAATCTCTGAGTCTTTAGTTCAATTTTCGGTAAAATCTGCAGTCCCTTAAAGTGGTTGACCAATGAAAGCAATGTTTTTGGCGCAAGAATAGCCTCACCGCCCGTCCAAACTGCTTCCTGAGCGCATTCTTCGGGACAAATCAGAGTTTTTCCTCGAGATTTCGCATAAATCGCAGCCGGAAGAACCCCGGGAACTCTTGCAATATCACCACTCAAGGACATTTCTCCAAGCGCGATTACGTTATTTATATCTTCCTGAGAAAGAATTTCCATTGAAACAAGCAAAGCAAGCGCAATCGGAAGATCGTAGTGGCTGCCTTCCTTTTGAACATCCGCAGGCGCAAGATTTACCGTAATTCTTTTTGAAGGAAGATAAATTCCCATAGAAAAAAGAGAGGCTCGAATACGTTCTCTTGATTCCGCAACAGCTTTATCAGGAAGGCCGACTATTGTAAAAGCAGGTAGCCCGTTGATTATTTGAATCTGCACATCAATTTCAATTGCAGAAATACCAACGAAAGCAACTGTTTTTATGCTAGCCTGCACTTTATGACGCTCCGCCTCTGTTTATTCTGATATATGAGACAACTCGCTCTACGCTTGAAGTACTACGCGCGCAATTTATGACCAAATCTCTTTCATATTTTGATTGCGCAGTTCCACAAATATAAACAACTCCTTTTACAGTTGTTACATCATAGTTAAGCGATTGGATATTTCCATCAAATACCATCGCCGATTTTATTCTTGATGTTATGCTCGAATCATTGGCCAAATCTTTTATGTCAGGAAGATCTCCTATTGATAATTCAAAGAAAACATTTTGATAACCGTCTGTCTTCTTTACTAATTCCATAGTTCGCGTGCACTGGTCTTGGTCTTTCATGTATCCGATAACGACTACAGCGCCATGCTTAACGGATAATTCTGTTCTATCAAATATATCGCGGTCATTATCGAACAGCATTTTGTTTATCTTCGCCTGAAGTGCCGAATCCGAAATAGCTCCTGTCACCCCATTTTGATTGCGAGCGACCTCGGCTCCAGCAACAGCAGTACCACCAATAGCAATTGTCACAGGATCGCACGCCGTAAGCCAAAACAAAAGCGATAGAAGAGTTCCGCCCAAACAACTTGCCGTAAATAATTTTTCTTTATTCGTAAAATTCATAAAACACCCATAAATCATTCTATGATATTATCATCTTTAGAAGGTATGGTGTAGTCCGTATTCTAAAGTTCGTTTTTAAAACGAAAGTATTTAGCTCTATCCAAGCTGCAACATGCCTCCGCCAATCGTAATCATAGGAGCGGCAATTTTGGTCATTCCCTGCCCTTGAACCTCCACCATGACGCCTCCGATTTTAGCTTGAGTTCCTTTTATTTCAGCGTTAAGCAGAGCTTCGGCCTTTAAATTTAGTCCGCCTTTCATTTTTAAATCGCCTCCAGCTCCTGATTCAACAGATACTGCGCCACCTGCTCCCGATTTAACGTTTATAGCTCCGCCAGCGCCCGTTTCAGCTTTTATTCCGCCTCCTGCACCTGTTTTTATACAGTATGCGCCACCTGCTCCCGTTTCATTGCTGAATGCCTGCATAGATTTCATCGAAATTTTCGCTTTTGAATCAACGGAATAATCTTTTGTGGATTTTATAGAACAAACATCTCCCGACTCTATGCTTATTCCTTTATCCGCCTTTATGCTTAATTTTCCTGCGATTTTGATTGTGCAATCTCCGTCTTTGAGTTCTACTGTCATATTTCCTTTTTTAAGGGTACATGACATATTTCCTTCCTTCAAAGTTGTATCGGAATTACCCTTATCAAGATTGGTCGTTTGGTTGCCTTCTTTTAGCGTAGTTGTTTGATTACCTTTATCCAAATTTGTGCTTTGATTACCCTCTGTAAGAGTCAAAGAAAAATCGCCTTTTGTAAGAGTTGTACTATGATTCGCGGGGTCATCTCCTTTAGCTTGTAGAGTTATTGTCCGATTTCCTTTGAATATATCCAAAGTATCATCACTTTCTTCAATTTCCGTTTTTCGCGAATTTTTTATATTTATATAAGCATCTTTTTCTGCATGAACGTATATCTCCTGCTTATCCTTTTCATCATTGAAACGAACTTCATTGAACATCTTTTTTTTGCTGTCTTTGAAGGTCGCCAATTTTATACCAGATTGCATTTTTTCCTTTTCAGTATATGGCGGCTGAAACTGATCATTGTAAACACAACCGACTACTATTGGTCGGTCAGGGTCTCCTCCGACAAATGCAACTACAACTTCCTGCCCTACACGTGGAACAAACACGTGCCCCCAACTGCTCCCTGAAAGAGGCTGCATAACACGAATCCAGCAAGAACTGTCCTCGGTGTCCTTTGCTTTTCCAATCTGATCCCAATGAAAATGCACCTTAATCGAGCAATGCTTGCCAACAAATATTTCTTCTCCTGATGAACAAACCACAATGGCTGTTTGTGTCCCCGATATTTTTGGATGTACAGCTCGACGAGGAGCGCGAAATTCCGTCTTTTTCGGAAATGCCTTTACATTATTTATATATATGTACCCTTGAGAGCCAGTAAAATCGTATGTATGTTCAACTGTATATGCGATAAATTCTTCATTGAATTTTTTGCTATGATGGCCATCTATCTGAAACGAAAATCCGGGAGTAATTCTTGGAACAGTAGACGACGCTTCTAACAAACAGTGATTAAACTCGAACTCCTCTACTCGTAATTTCGCAATATCATCACCTTCCTTAGCTTTTGCAAAATTTCCGGGAAATTCGTAGTATTTCGGCCCTTTCTTGTATTTAGAATCGAGTTTACTGTGCAATTTCGTTGCAGAAATAGTGTAGTTGTAGTCTGCCGTTATATATCCACCAGTATTAAAGGCTGTAGTCATAGTCGTGTTGAAAATCAATCCCAAAGGAAAGACCGACTGCACTCCCTTCATAAAAGTTAGTTTTTTCGTCCCTGAAATTGCCTTGTGCGCACTTGAGCTATCGGCAAGAACCATAGTATGTTTGCCATCGGTATGCGTGAAAAAATAGAAAATCCCTTCATCTTCCATAAGGCGCGAAACGAAATTGAAGCTGCTTTCACCATATTGAACGCAGTATTCCCGCTCGACTTTACCTCTGGACTTTGTTTTGTCATCGATATCAGTAACACCACCGTTTTTTAGAACTTTTTTATTATATCGATGCCCTTTTTCTTTTGAAAAATCAGATAATTTCTGTCCAATGTCAGATACCACAATTTAGGACGCAAAATCGCGGTATATTCCGTAAGATCTATGCCGTTTTTCTCCTTAGTCGCTCCCTGAGAAAATTCAGCAACTATTCCATTGATAATTCGCTCTTCTTTATCAGCTTTTATTTTGACTGTAAAACTGGTTCCAAGCGCTTTATCTTGATCGATAGAATCGTTTTCTGTTTCAAATACTACTCGAAATTCAAATAAATCAGATATAGTTTCAGTGCCATGCAAGGATTTCAGAACAAGTTTCGATTCTCCAAGTGAAGTTTTTAGTTGCGCAACAAGATCTTTCTGATTCGTCAGTATAACCGATTGATTTATAGCGTTCATTTCTGCCATTCAGACCTCGCTAACTAACATACAACACACATTACACGATTATAATATCGCAAAAATTTACTTTTTCTTATTCAGAAACTCCTCAGTACCTTTTTGCTTAAAACTTGTGGAGAAAAGCGATCGAAACATCTGTCTTTCGCTCTTTATTCCCTGAGTAAGTCCTACATCTTGCGATAATCGTATAGCTTCCTTTATCATGCGAGTACTCATGATGGATTTCTTGGCTATATTTTTTGCAATTTCCATAGTTTTTTCCAACATTTCATCGTCATTTTCCGCAAGATAATTGATTAACCCAAGCTGTAATGCTTCATCCGCTTTAACAAACCTACCTGTCATGAGGATTTCGCTTGCAATTTTTGTTCCAACCGCTCTCGTAAGAAACTGAGTGCCGCCCATTCCCGGCATTATGCCCAAATTGACTTCAGGAAAGCCGAAAACAGCATTCTTGGACGCGACAATAATATCGCACATTAGCGCCAATTCGAATCCACCACCAAGAGCATATTCTGATACTGCTGCAATTACAGGAATCTTCACATTTGTGACAGCCTCCCATGTTTGATCAATAAAGCTGTCCAAATATGCGCTTTCGTAAGAATTATCGTGAATTTCCTGAACATTCACACCAGCTGCAAATGCTTTTGCAAAACCTGATTTTACAACAAGAACCTTTGTCTCTTTCTTTATTGATGAAATTCTTTGATATATCTCTTTTACAAACTCAGAAGATAAAGCATTCAACTTCTTCGGATTATTTAAAGTTAATACCGCAATATCGTTTTCATTTTCATATACAAGTTCAGTCAGCATCTTCTTCCGTCAAGCCCGTTTTTGTTTTCATTCTTTCTTCGACCGACTTTATTTTACTTACGATATCATCTTCAGTAATTGGAATATTTTCTTTTCTGAAATCATCCAAAATCCTGTCTATCATTTTTCTGTCGTTAGGCATCACTAGATATAAAAGTATAAAATTTCTCACATAAGCGTTCATTTTATCGCCCTTATATCCGAGTCGACCAGCTGCCCACTTCGCGACTACTTTATTTCTCCATGACCTTTGAAAAAAGTTTCCTTGTAAAAGCCGCATTAACCTTGTTTCACAAGAAGTGAAAGAAAACATAGCCATTTTATTCTCTTCCTCACACAAAAAAATACAAAAAACAAATACATTAACAGAGTAGTACAATTTTTTCTTAAAACAAATATGTTTTTCTCATTTCACGTTTTAATACTTTATGTTAACCGCTTTTTTATTTATTCAATGTTACCTTTTCTAAAAACGATATATTTGAGGAAAATATTTTGGTAATTTGGGGTTTTTTTGGATTAATTCTGTTAATAATCGCTCTCAACGATTTTTTATTTTTCAGAATAGAAGATGAACCTGTTATATCTCTTTGCGTTTTATATGTAATTTCTTGCATATTTGGTGTGTCAGGCCACAATTTCTTAGAAGGTTTTTCCATTGCTTTGGCTGTTTTTGCAGTAACATTTGTATTAAATCGATACGATATGATCGGTGGCGGCGATGTTAAATTTCTGTTTCCGCTTATTTTATTTGCTGAAGATAATTTAGACATATTCCTTATAGGCGTCTCTGTAGCAGGGATTGCATTGGCCGTAATTTATATGTTATTCGGCAGATATATCTTCGCTTTTCGCAGAAAAATCGTACTAAAACTACTAGCTGTTCGAAAAAATAAGAAAAAAATGTGTTTTTAAATATTGTTTTACTTTCTTTGAGTAGGATCACTAATAGGACTGCTGCATTAACATATCGAGTTACGAATGTTCGGCGGCAGGAAATCCCCTATGGTGTTGCATTATCATATGGTGGATTTTGTGTGATATTGGAGAATTTGTTGTCTAGGTGATGTTATGAATAAAAAAGATGCTCTTCCAATAATTATAGCTTCAATTATAGCTTTGGTAATAACCATCTTAGTTAAATGGCTTCTGCCTAGTTCTGTTGCTCCTGTACAACAGCAAGCACAAAAAGAAATTTCCATGCCAGAAATACCTCTTATGGTGAATAAGGAAGAAAAAAAGAAGAAAAAGAAGAAAGAAGATGATCTTGTATTGTTTGTATCAAGAAGCTTCAAAAAAGACGAAAAAATCATATTGGATAAATTAAAATGGGAAAAGTGGCCTACTGAAGCCATGCAACCTTATTTCATTGCAAAAGATCATGCGGGTACACCATTAAATAATGGCGCAGATTATTCGAACGCTCTGAAGATGTGGGCGAATACGGACATACCAAACGGCGTACCTCTTACTATGTCTATGCTCACCAATGAAGATCCGCAAAAGAAAAAGGAAAATGACCGCAAGAAAAAAGAAGAGGAAGAAAAAAAGAAATTGGAGAAAGAAAAGAACGAAGAATTTATCAAAAAAGATATGAGAGCGGTAACATTCCCTGTCGATCAAAGATCTGCGACTTCCACAAATATGATGAAAGCCGGAGATTTGGTTGACGTTCTTATAATGGAGCAAAAGGGTGAAAAGACAATAACTCATAAGTATAGAGCACTAAAAATTTTGGCAATCGATGGTGCTACAAAATTTGATAACGACAAGAATAAAAGTGAAGGAAACAACGGAGATGGCGGATTCCTTAGCAACGTAGGAGGCATCGTCAGCAGTTTATCAACGCCTAGGAATGTAACCCTCGAAGTAAGAGAAGATATGGTTGAAATCATGTTAAAACAATCTAGTACTAACGGATTAATCCTTTCTATAAGAAGCCAAACAGAAAAGGAAAACGAAAAAGATAAGGGAATGCCTGTAAAAGAGAAAGAAAGCTCTGATTTTGATCCCGTTCTTTATAACATTCTGAATATGAATGACAATTCTCCAAGCAGCATACAGCTTGCAGAGTATGCGAAACGTCAGAAAGAAGATGAGGATATGACGGTGTTAATGAACAACATTCTGTCCATAAATTCAAGAGGAGATATGAGGGGCAATAGAGCCTCTGGAGGAATTGGGAAAACAACAGGCAGCAATATCGGACAGTATGAAGTTGTTAGTGGAAAGATTATCGGAGAAGAAGAAAATGAAAACAATAATAAGTTGGCGGTCATATACCGAAAATTAACTGCTGACAAGGTAGAATTTGATGAAAATGGAAAACCAACAAACATTAGTGACGGCAGTTCAGGCGAAATGCCCCCACCAGATGCGAATAGATGATGGGTATTAATTAGTGAAATTATAAGTTTGTGTTGTATGTGATGTTTTAAAGGAGTTTAGAATGAGGAAAAATAGCATTTTTGGTACGGGATTCATTCTATTTTCATTTTGTTTTAGTTGTATTGCGAGTGATGTAACTAATAACGACAATCCTAATGAAGTAGCGGATGGAGCAGGCACGACTGTTGAAAAAAACGCCAAGAAATCTCCTAAAAAGCCTGGAAAGGAATTTTCAGCGAAAGAATTGAGCGGAACAATAAAGGAAGTAGAAGTCAATTCCGTTAATTTCGTCAAGTTAAAGGAAAAAGCAGGCGAAATTTTCATTCCAAACCCTGAGATTATCGATGTCCAGCTGCTGAGTGATAACTCTTTATACCTTATGGGACTTGCGCCTGGAGAAACAACGCTGGTTATCAATGGAAAAAGAGGAAATGTCTTGGTCGATTGCAAAGTTCGCGTAACATATCCGCTGCAAACCATAAAAAACGCAATCAAAGAGATGCATCCAGATACAAGCGTGGATATTTTGTCCGTAGATAAGTCGGTAATTTTGCGTGGACGTGTTCCTTCTCCTGAAGTTGCAGCAGATGTACAAGAGATCGTTGCGAAATTTATCGAGAGCGCAAATATTGTAAATAAATTATCGATAGAAACAGCAACTCAAGTCATGCTGAAAGTAAAAATTGCTGAAGTCAACAGATCTTTGACAAAAAGCTTAGGCGTAAACTTCCGAGCAATTTCCGCTCCGAGTACTATTAACGGTCTTGCCTATGGCTTCAGTTCGGGAGATGCGTCATCATTTTTCGAACACATTACTAACGATCAGGGAGTTGAAGAATTAAAAACAAAATTATTGGGATCAGATGGTATGTTATCATCTACTACTGGTGGCCATTGGCTTGTACATAGTGCTGGACATAACGGAGTCTCAGCACTTATCGATGCTTTGGCAGTCGAGTCGTTTGCATCAGTACTTGCTGAACCAACTATAATGGCTATGTCCGGAACAAAAGCGGAGTTCAAATCTGGTGGTGAATTTGGTTATACAGTAACTCAACCTGGTCAAAATACAACAACTACAGAGTTCAAAGAATGGGGTACTTCAATTGAATTCACTCCTGTGGTGTTATCGGAAGACAGAATAAATATAACCGTCACTCCTAAAGTCAGCACAGTAGAAGGTTCAACAGGCGATAAAGCTCCTGCTCTATCTACAAAAGAAGCAACCACAACTGTTGAGCTTGGAAGTGGACAAAGTTTAGCAATTGCTGGATTATTACAAACGAATACCAGCACAGCATCAAACGAAACTCCGTTTCTAGCTGATCTTCCGCTTCTGGGAGCTTTATTTAGGGATTCTAATGTGACTAAGACGCAAAGAGAATTAGTTATAATCGTAACCCCTTATATTGTAAAACCTTCGTCAAAACCATTGAAATTACCTACAGAAATGGTTCCTAGAATGTATTCGCCTTTGGAATCTATTATTGCGAGGAAATTTCATAAGAATATCAAAAAAATACAGACCGCTGGGTTTTCTATAAGGTAGGAAATGGAGTAATAAATATGTTAGAAGAGAAATTAAATATTAAATTTAAATACTTGCCGTTGTTATCTGCTCTTATATTAATGAGTGCATGCGACAATCAAGTTACAGATGACGATAGATACATTCCAGAGTTCGCCACTATTGATTCAGAAGAGCAATGCGAACATCATTTGTTTTTATGCGACTCTAATTTTAATTTTTCAAATGCAACTATCGCTGAAATAGAGGCACTTTTGAAAGATACAAGAGCAACTGGCATAGACAATATTGACTTTATGATTATGTCCAACACTCCTGTTCCGGTAGAAACTCAAGTAAGAGTGAAGGATCAAGTCAGATCACTTATGTATAAACACGGATTTATCAGAAGCAGAGTAATCGACAAAGGAGTTTGCGTTTGCAAAGACGCGAAACCGGGAATCCGTATAGGAATATTGCAATATAAGGTAAAAGAGCCGAATTGTGATCTTTGGAGTGAATATATAGGCGATACAGATACTAATAAGAATCTTCCGAAATACGGTGTATCGCATGCGTATAATCTTGAAGAAATGATAGCGAATAAAGCTGATTTTTCAGCACCTAGAGAATATCAGGGAACAAGAGCAAGTGACGCTATAAGTGCTTTAGGCTCCACCAAAGGTGGCGGTGGTAGCGGAAGCAGTGGCAGCTAATTAAATAAGCCCCAAATTCTCTATGAGAGAGATAAGGTTTTTATGAATTGCATGGTATGGAGAAAATTACATGGCTACGAATAATGCAGATCTACCACACAACCTGATGGCGTTTGTCAATGATCCTGTATCTGAACAGATCATAATGAACGTGGTTAAGGAAATGAATCTGGCGTATGCCGAAGCTAAGCAAGGAAAAATAGCAGATATAGTGGAGTTTATGAAAACATCAAGAACTCCGAAGGTGCTTATTGCCGATATATCTGACTCTGAATTACCTTTGGGAGATATAAACAAGATTAAGGAATTCAGTGCTCCAAATATAAACATCATAGTCATCGGAACAAGAAATGATGTTGGGTTATTCAGAGACTTAATGAATATGGGAGTCTCTGACTACATTGTTAAGCCATTGAACAATGTTATTTTGAGAAAAACATTAGAAGATGCTTTGAATAACAAGAAAACCATCGTTGAAAAAAGCGGAAAACTTATCAATGTTATAAGTTCTGTTGGTGGTGCAGGAGCAACTACTGTAGCAGCAAACATCGCTTGGCTTCTTGCGAACGTACATTTCAAACGTACTTTGCTTATGGATATGGATTTCTTGTTTGGTACAGCCAATTTGCTACTCGATCTGAAGGCAGAAAATGCATATTTGGATATTATTGAGTCTCCGGATAAGATAGATGACTACTTTGTTGAAACAATTTTGAAAAAATCCAGTAATCGTCTGTATTATTTGGGTGGTTTATGTGACCTTGTAAGAGGAATTGTAGTTGACCTCGAAGCTTTTGAAGCTCTTATGAACCTCATTAAGAAGCAATTCAACTATGTTATCGTTGACTCTCAAAGAGAAGTAACAAGTGTTACAAGAGTTGGTATGAATAAGAGCGAAATTTTCATCATAATGGTGGAAATGAGCTTAGCTTCTGCTCAAAATACAGCAAGAATTCTTGAATTTTTCAACGCCGATCAAGCCGGGAAGAAAATTATCATTGTCGCAAACAAAGTTGGTATGTCGAGTAATGGCGCATTATCGAGAGAAGCTTTTGAAAAAGTTATCGGCAGAAAAATCAATTACTCCATTCCGTTTGATGAAGTATCTGCCCTCGCTTCCGCGAACATAGGTCAACCTCTTGCCGCTTCTGGAGGATCCATTGTCGAAGTTCTGGAAGATATAACAAACGACATCATGGGTAAGAATGAATCCCTCGCGATAGAAAACGCAATAAACGAAAAAGAAGGCTTAAGCATGGATGTAATCAAAGATAAGGTCTTGGATTTTATAAGCAAGATTAAATGATACATAGGAGGACGAAATGGTTGCTACTGCAGCAGATGAACAACAACAGAACGAAATAGAAGAATCTCCTCTCCTTACCGTTTTCCGAAAAGAAGCGCATGACACCATGTTGAATCGAATCAACTTGGCTTCCGCTTTTAAATTAACTCCGCAAGAGCTTCGTGTTGAAATTGAAAACTTCGTTTTTGAATTCGCTCAAGAAAGACGCGCACAAATTACAAAACGTGAGCAAATCGGCATAGCTCGTGAGTTAGTCGATGACATGATCGGTCTTGGACCGCTCGAACTTTTGCTGGAAGATGAAGAAATTTCTGATATCGTGGTCAATGGTGCCCATCAAATATACGTTGAAAAAAAAGTTTGATGCAACTTGCTCCTATAAAATTCCGTGATGAAGCTCACTTGCTTCAAATCGCACAACGTATTGCAAACAGAGTGGGAAGACGTGTTGATACATCAAGCCCTCTTTGCGACTGCCGTTTACCTGACGGAAGCCGTGTTAACATTGTCGCTCCTCCTATCGCTCTTGATGGAACATCTATTTCAATTCGTAAATTCTCCAAAAAAGCTATGGACTTGCATACATTAGTGGGATTCGGCGCTCTTACAGAAGCAATGGTGCGAGTATTGGAAATAGCGTCAACTTGTGGTCTGAACATTATCGTATCAGGCGGTACAGGTTCCGGAAAAACGACAATGTTAAACGCATTATCCGGTCTTATAGATCCTAGAGAACGTATCGTAACGTGCGAAGATGCTGCGGAGTTGAAATTGCAACAGCCGCATGTGGTCAGGTTGGAAAGCCGTCCGCCAAACATTGAAGGAAAAGGTGAAGTTACGATTCGTGATCTTGTTAAAAACGCCCTTCGTATGAGACCAGATCGAATCGTTATTGGAGAGGTTCGTGGTGAAGAATGTATCGACATGTTACAAGCTATGAACACAGGTCACGATGGTTCTATGTCAACAATTCACGCGAACAAAGCTCGTGAGGCGTTCATCCGTCTTGAAAACATGGTCGCTATGTCGGGTTTTGGTTTGCCAAGCGAAATCGTGAAAGCTCAAATCGCAGGCGCTATTAACATGGTTGTGCAAACTGAGCGTCTGAATGACGGTTCCAGAAAGATTACAGAAATTGTCGAAGTTACAGGCATGACAGAAAGAGGGGAAATCGGATATCAACACTTGTTTAAGTTTGTACCTATGGGAGAACAAAATCACAAAGTTTTCGGAAGATTCGATGCGTGTACAGAGCGTCCTATGTTTCTGGATAAAGCTATTACGTATGGACTCGATAAAGAGTTGTTGCAAATCATGAGAAGCGCTATGGATGCTAACATCAATGTAGGAGATACGGATGATAGCTCAGGTTATTGATGTATTACTCTGCTTTATGGTTTCATTTATATGCTTCTTTGTACCATATAAGCTTATGGCGAAATCAGAAGAAGTAAAAGACTATGATGCGATATTAAAAGCACGAATTGCCAGACTTTCCAAGCAACAAGATGAATTGCTTGAATCCGCAAATAAAAGAATATCGACCTTCGTTAAAGTGCAACATGAGGAATTTGGTCAAGGTGAAGGTTCGAGCGATTCCTTTATGGAACGTGTGCACAGAATAATGAAAAATGCCGGTATAACTGATATGACAACGCATGCATTTCTTGTCGCATGTTCGATAGGAGGTATTTGCTTTGCTGCATTTATTTTATACTTTGAGTTCTTAAATTTTATAACCGGTGTTCCAATTGGATTTGCTGTCGGCGCATATCTTGTATATAACTTTTTAGCTTCCAGAGCGGAAAAAAGGAAAATGGAGTTCTTAAAACAGCTCCCTGACGCTATAGATATGATGATCAGAGGTGTGAAAGCAGGATTAAACATCGGACGTGTCGTAAAATTGGTCAGTATGGAAGCCAGAGATCCCCTTGCAAGCGAATATCTTATCATCAGCCGTAAATTTGATCTTGGTGTTGAGCCGGAGAAAGTTCTTGTGGAAGCCGCTGATCGAATAGATATTGAAGAATTCAGATTTTTGGTTGTTGCTCTCGTTCTTCAAATAGAAAACGGTGGTGTTCTCGGCGAAATTTTAGCAAACTTATCGGGTATCGTAAGAAAAAGACTGGAATTAGGCTTAAAAATGAAGGCAATGTCCGCAGAAGCAAGAATGTCGGCAATTGTTATTAGTGCTTTGCCGTTCGTTTTCGCGGGAATTATGGCTCTTGTTAATCCTAATCACATTTCAGAGTTCGCAAAACCCGGTACAGGACAAACACTGCTGAAAATAGGAATTACTTTGTTCAGTTTGGGTACTTTTTTCATGCTGAAAGCCACAAAAATAAAGGTGTAACATGCTAGAGACTGTAAATACAATTATTTGTTTCTTTGTTGCATTAATTGCTTTCCATTTTATCCTACCACATGCAAAGCAATTGGTATTAAAATGGATAAGTGAATACAGAATACTTGTAAGAATTAAAAAACTTCCATCATCTAAGGAATATTATGAAGATAACGAAGATGAAGCGACATCATCTGAAAGCATTGGTTTAAGCCAGAAAGGATCCGCAGTCGGAGATAGTGTATTGTTCAACTACATTGCGCAACTTAACTCTGGTTTGATCGAAGAAATGGAAACTTTATTAGTCAAAGCTGGCATGAGGCAACACAATGCCCTTGAAGAATTTATGAAATCTAAATTGACAGCAGCTGTTGCACTAACTCTTATATTATTTCTGGTATTGTCAACAAATGATTGGGGTATTCCCATTCTCGGTGCGCTGATAATTTCCATTATTGTTGGTATATATGGTGGTCATAAACTTACAAACATGAACATGGAAATGCTTGCAGAAAAAAGAAGAGATGCAATCGAACACGGAGTTCCTGATTTGGTCGACTTATTGGTTATATGCTCTGAATCCGGTCTGGATTTAAACGGTTCAATAAGAAGAATCGCCCGAGAACTTAGAACATCCAATCCGATACTGGCAGACGAAATGAGCTTAACCGCTATTGAGCTAGAAATGATTGCTGATAGCCGTCAAGTATTTACAAACTTAGAAAACCGAACGGATAGTTTACAAATTAAAACGTTATCAAAAACATTGAGCCAATCTATAGAATACGGATCCTCATTGTCGGTATCATTGAGAGATCTCGCGATAGAATCCAGACAAAAACGAATGCTTGATGCAGAAGCAGCTGCAGCTCAAGCCCCTACCCTACTGACTTTGCCAATGATGTTCTTCATCATGCCTTGTCTTTTTATCGTTATGCTTGGACCAGTTATCGTTGGAATGATCCGATCTTTTACAAGAGGCGGAGGATCATAACAATTTCCTCCACCAAATACCATCTAAAAATCTCTCAGATTCTTCACTTATTCTTGCTTAAAACGAAATTTATGCTAACATCCTGGGTTGTTGGAGACTTTTCAAAGCTAATATTTCTTTGCCTCCTATATTTGTTTGCTTATATAGCTCTCCAACTATCGACGGAAGGATGACGGAGTGGTCGATCGTGGCGGTCTCGAAAACCGTTGTGCGTGTAAACGTACCGAGGGTTCGAATCCCTCTCCTTCCGCCATTTTTGCGTTTCAATTAATCCGATAAGATTCATATGAAAGACAATAGCATACTCTTAGAAGTACAGAAGACTCAAAATTTTTCAGGAAAAGACTTAAGCGTTTTTGAAGAAGTTCGCAGATTTTAAGACAAATCTTATAACAAAACTAGCTTTAAAATTAGTGACGATATGTCATCTAAATCATTAATAGAGCAAGAAGAGGCAATGCTACATTGAGATATTGAGATGAATATTTAGAAAAATATCACTCATACCAACGCACTATTTTTACATAAAAATATTTTTTAATTATTCATATTCATTAATGCCTTGGTAGCATATATATCTACAGCTGGCACAGCAGAATGCAAGTAGAAATCTTTTATTTTTGGATGAACTAACAAATCATTTCTTTCCTGTCCATGCAAACAAAATATAATAATTGTATTTTCATCTACTTCATCCAAATTGTACACCTGTTTAACTATCTCTTTATTTTCTTTTGATAAAAATTTTATAAATGTATTCCAATAATTTATATTACCCGTTATACTTCCAACAGAATCGGGCTTCGCTGTATCGAGAATAACTGAAAGAATCTTTTTACCCAATTTCGATTGTTCATATAGAAAATTAACAGCAGCCATATCTCTCCGTCTTTCCTGCAAAGTATGTTCAACAGATAACCCCGCCATATGTGAATCTTTATAAGTAGGCCTTAACAATAAAAATAATCCACAGATAAAAATCCACTTTTTTTCGTATTTTCGTAATGAATGTAAGAAACAAGCAAAAGCTGGAATGCTTAAAAATACGCAGGGGACAACATAATAACTATTTATCAAATTTAAAAGCCATAATGCAAAAAAAATAGCCAATCCCTGCAAATAACAGAGAATCAATAAATAGATTTGTCTTGTCAGATTTAAATATAACAAAAAACGCTCTTATTATTCCCAAAATTAATGTTGCCCAAAGGATTGGTTCTAAATACAACTGAGCAAGAACTAATCTCAATCCTCGGAGTTCACAACGTCCTGCATTATAGAGGGACTCAGGAGGATTTTGATACCACAATAAATATAGTATAATATAGCTTCTGTTGCCAAAATGATAGAGCAATAAAAAAGTTTATCCTTTTTAGGAAGTGTCTAGAAATCAAATATAAATCTTGTAAAAGCAATTATAAAAATCATGCCAAAAACTGGCTCTTTCACATAAACAATATATAAAGTTGCAGCTAATGCGCAAGCATAATATTTTATTGACTGTTTTTTTCACCCTTCCAAGCACAAAACATAAATACAGAAAACATAAAGTATATAACATTTTCAGAAGCAAGAAGATGTATATTTACCCACAAGAATGCGTATGAACAAATTAAAATAATCAGAGAAAATATACAAACAAAATAGTCTTTATTGGTTATTTCTTTAAGAAAATTAAAAAGAAAAAACATACAAAATAACCATAGAATACTGTTCCAAACAAAGTGAGCAGTTACCGTATATCCAAAAGGAACAAGCAATAAAACATTATAATCTGCTAATCCAAGAGGAAAAAATCTACCACTACCAAACCAGGTAAATATAGGTTTACTACTAGCGGTTGTAAATAAGAATTGGATATCATCTCCGAATCTCCAGTTACAATCCCATATGATCAAAATAATACCAGCAAAAATTAAAATCCCTGATATCCAATTTGCAGCTGTTCTACTTATTTGAAAGTCTATATTTCTTAACATATAAAACCAATTTAAAGACCAGCGAAAATACTACTCCGATAAGAAAAAACGCAATACGATGAAGTTCGAAATTCAAACTGATATCAAAGGTAAAATCATTCAGAATTTCAAAAACTTATAACGGGAAAACTCATGATTTCAAAATTCGGAAAATGTCGGACCATATGCAGGGTGATACCCTTATGCTCGCCGGTGGTATCAAGGGATGCAAAAACTTCATCTAAAAACCGATTTACCTCACAAACAACGACAAGTTCCTCTTACTACAGAGCAAAA
The DNA here is from genome assembly GCA_902796155.1 of uncultured Pseudomonadota bacterium. Taxonomy (GTDB): domain Bacteria; phylum Pseudomonadota; class Alphaproteobacteria; order UBA3830; family UBA3830; genus BNWE01. The sequence continues at coordinate 9,519 of CADBNZ010000016.1, read as the reverse complement.
AAATCATAATGCATCTCTCTTCAAAACGAATTCTTGTCGAGCATGTTTTTGTCCAACTCAAAAAATTCAAAATTTTGGGCTCCACTTACAGAAATTTCAGAAAAAAACTCCATCTTAGATTCAATATCATCGCCGGTATCTATAATTTGCGCTTCTCATAATTCTCCTCTTGCATGTAACAATGTCTCCTTCTCTTTTTTCCTTCTTCCTATATCTTACTTTTGCAGAACTCTATTCATCACCAAAATCTGAAAGTGTAATTTTAATAACTTTTCCTGAACAGTCGTCATCACTTGAATCGCTTAGCGAAGAAAGTTTCTCTCGACAAACCTTCAGCCTATCTACTAACTTGTCATAGTTCTTCTCTTGAATTGCTTCTTCTGAAATCATGTTCAGATCAGTATTACACGTGGCCAAATTCTTATTGGTCGGGTACATTTTTTCTAATTCTTTCCATTTTTTTGCGATTACTTTTCTGATTATATCCTCTATATCCTTATATATTAGACCTTCCCCACTTTCTTGTCTTAACATCTTAAACGCAACTTCCAGAATTAAATCTAAATTCTCCGGCTTAAATAGTTCATATTTCACTATTGCAGAGAGAAAAAGCTTCTCCAAATCTCCGTATTTCTCGGAGGCAGATTTCAAATTTTCCAGTATTTCGTTTATGGAGTTTCGGATATCGTTCCTATGCCTAATTTTTCTTAATCCTGAAATAATATTCGCTTCTATTGGTCTCTGTGAGACTGCAATTTTTTTCAAACAATTAATGATATACATTACTTTTGAAGAGGTGTTTTTTCGTTCTATGGAGGCACAAATTTCGCATTTTTTTAGATAGTACCAGATTTCATTGATTTTTCTCGACATCATTGAATAATTTAGTATATTCTCAAATTCCTTTTGAGAACCAATTATTATTAACTTATTGTTTTTCAATTCTTGTGTCAAACTTTGCCATTTTTTTAATCCCACATTCTTGTAAATCTCATATACGTCTTTATCAGAACATTGTTTCAATATATTAAACGCAACCTGCATCACCAAATCTGCATTATCTAATAGATTATTTTTTCCTACAAACTTAAAGAATTTAATCTCCAATTCAGTGTAACTTTGGGCTTCTTTTAGTCTATTCAATGATTCTATTAGCTTTTCAATGCTCGGATCTTCTTGCATTTTCCTTAAATCAGAAAGCAAGGCATCATTATTATCTTCTTGATGAGTAGACAATTGCTCCAAAAAATATTTAGCAACACATGCAATAATCACTTCTATGTCTTTTGCTTCCATAGCTTCTTGAAGAACAGTTTCCGTAATAGGATTTTTTTGTTCACAATATTTTTGAAATATATTCCGAATAATGTCCCTATCTTGTGTTTCTCTCGCTTTTCTAAGTAGCCATTCGTTAATTGATCCTCCTTGTTCACAATACAGATTAAACAACATAGGAAAAACAGAAGAGTATTCATTTCTGCTTAATGAACTATTAGCTAATTCAAATATTTCTTGCGTAACAGGATTTTTTTGTTCACAATATTTTTGGCAAGCAGCTCGAATAATGTCCGGATTTTGATATTGAACCATTTGAAGAATGTTTTTCGTAATTGGATTATTTTGCTTAAAGTACAGAATAAAAGCTTTATGAGTCAAATTTTGAGTGTCGCGATTTGTTAAAAGTACAGCTTTCCGAAGTAAGGCTTCCGTGATCGGATTTCTTTGAGCGAAATACCTATCAAGCAAAGATGCTTTTATTTTTCTTACATAATCTATATCTACAAAATTCTCGGGGAACTGTTTATAAAAATCGCTAATCCAACCCGATAAATCATCTATAATAACGACCTTATTATCTAGCAATTGCGCGATAAATTTTAAGTTATTCTTGTCATTTATTGCTGTTTTTAGCCAATTCGTTAGATTTATCTGATTCTTTAAACCTCCGAAATAACGCCATATGGAAGAAGCAAAACTATTATGCGGATATTCATTTTCTAAATTCAGAAATCCCGTAATACACTCATCCGTAATAATGAGATTTTTCTCTGCAGCTCTTTTCATAAATTCAGATAAGTTGTTGCTAACACGATCATCTAAAGAATTATCTATACCTTTCCTTTGAATTATGGATATTAAAGTAGATAAAACAGGAACGAAATTCTCCGAAGTAGGCTCAAGTCTATTAAGGAATCTTGGCCAACTAAATAGAATGATTAAATCTTCAGGAGAATTAGGATCCAATAATTCAGAAACCATAACATCTTCTGTTTCATTCCCTGATACTCTCGCCATATCTGTATTATTCGATGTCCAAACTAATCCATGTCTGCGCATTAACTCTTCTATTATTTCCAAAATCCGCGGATTCGTAAAAAAGTTTGTATAATGCAACATCCTGCGCAGATCATAACCTCTTGTTTGATATATACTCTCATTCTGATCATCCGTAATAAGAATGAGTTCTCTGGCACTGGAATAACAAGGAGCCGCTCCGGAGATCGTTATAGCTTCTTCAGAATTATTCCAACAGTAACAAAATATCACGCTGTAAATTGTTGCTATTCTTTCTCCTATTGATTTAGACTCATCAAATACGTCAACGACTCCGTAGCCTATGTTTTTTAACAATTGGATAGAGGCAGAATAATCTTTCTTATTTTCAGATATGATCCGTTCTAAGTATTTAACAAATTCAGGGGCAATTGTTGTTTCTTGATTTAATCTTTCGGCAAATTCGCTGAAAAATTGAGCATTCAAGAAAGGATTAAATCTCTCTGCTATATAGGGATTACTCAGCATTGCATACAAAAATCCAGAGTATTTTAACTCTATGTCTGCTCCGATACAGTAATGAAACTGATGAGCAAGTTCATGCAATAAATCATCATCCCACTTAATATTATTCCTTTTTCCTTCATTTCCAAGGAGGACTTGATCATTGCTTTCCTCCGCCGTATTTATCTCAACTTTGTATTCTTCACAGATAGCTATACTTCTCGCTCCCCATTGTATTTTAATCGTCTTAAAAGGGCGAACAATTAAAGAATCTTTGATCTCTTCTAATTTTTTCAGTATAAGGAATTTTTCGAAAAGATGCCTTCCGGTAGCGTTTTTTATTAAATCATCTAATTTTGTATTTATATCGTTAACAAATGTTGGATGTTCGGCTGATGACTCAATAACTATAATTCCTTCACTGAACAGAAAACTTTTAAAATCGCTGACGTCATAACCTTGAATTTGTTGAATATATTCACCTTGTCCTCTGCGTTGTGCATAGTCAACGAATGACCGCCAGGAAATATCCACAACATCATAACCATGAAATTTTCTGATTCCGAAAGACTCAGCAAGTCTTAACCAATCATTTTCATTGATATTTGGTTCAATCTTTGAAAATACTTTCATTGCGGAACCAAGACGGTCGAACTGATATTTCCCTACTTCGGTTTTCTATTTATCTATTCTTTCCTTCACTGCTTCGGGCATTTCACGAGAAAGTGCTATTTTATCGATCTGAGGAACATTTCTCTTCTCCTCTCGAGTATCAAGCAGTATTCTTGATGGAGATTTTTTCAAAGGCAATCGAGTGCCGTGCATTGCACAATTTTCTCCGAACAACAAGCAAACACCCAAGCCGAAATATAATTTCTTATTCATTTTGATTCCTCATATCCCGATCTTGTGAAAGATTTTAACAAACAACTGTTAACATTCCCCTTAGAATTTGGCTCTTTATATTCAAAAATTCATTAAATCTCTAGCGAAAGTAAGAAGAGGGTGAAAAGAGCAAAAGAAAAAAACTCGGCAAAAAAGCAGCAAAATTATGCTAAATTTTAACGACTGTGTAACAAGAAGAATTTTTCAAGTTTAACCTGGGTAAGGCCAGACGAATTTTGCGAAATACTTACGCAAAGTAAAGCAGAAATGGGAGGAAATTCAAAGGAGGAAGAAACTTTCCGGGCGAAGTTCGAAGCCGAAAACGCTAGAGAACGAAGCTCTGTTGGTCCTGATTTACTATCGATTTTACGTGAGTTTTCAGTTTTTGGAGATGCTTTTTGATCTCGACGAATCGAATATCTGCCATCACATTCAAAAAATCGAGCCGATTGTAGCGGATGCGATAAAGATCAATAAAAACAGGACGTTAACCCAATCTTATTTAGAAACAATCTTAATTAATGCAACGCAAATTCTAATTTAAAGACCAGCAAAAATACTACCCCGATAAGAAAAAACGCCATACAATGAAGTTCGAAACTCAAACTGATATCAAATGTAAAATCATCGACATTTAAAAGAGTTACAACGGCAATACTCATGATTTTAAAATTCGAAAAATGTCGACCATATGCCGTGTGATATCCTTGTGCTCGCTGACTCGGGGTATTAAGGACTGCAAAAATTTCATCTAAAAACCGATTTACCTCACAATCGGCAACAAATTCCTCTTACTACAGAGCAAAAAAATCATAATGCATCTCTCTTCAAAACGAATTCTTGGCGAGTATGTTTTTGTCCAACTCAAAAAATTCAAAATCTTTGACTCTGTTTACCGAAATTTCAGAAAAAAACTCCATATTAGATTCAAATCTATAATTTGCGATTCTCATAATTCTCTTCCTCGCAGTAAAGTGCTTTCCTTATTATTCTTACTTCATACTTTCGAAAGAGGCCAATCGGGAACAATGGGAAAAATTATAAACAAAAATAATGATACTAAATTTAGTGTAATAACACTTTTTTACTTATCAAGATAATTACTCCAAAATCACAATTATTTCCCATTAAAAATTACTGATATTCAGATCAATTGTCTCTAATTGCAAGTTTTTGCTAAAAAACAAATTTAGGTTCTTAGAATTCTTTTTTCTCTATCTTTTTTCCTGTCCCCAAATGGTCTTTTGGTTCTTATCAAAAAGGTAGCATTTTTCGTACGAATACCCAACTTTAATTGTATCTCCTGGCTTGGCGTTGAAATTTTTCGCCTTTATCGAAATTGCCGTTCCATCGGCTAAAGTAGCGTGAATAAAACCTTCTCCGCCAAGATTTTCGGCAAGTAACACTGTTGCGTTAAATTTGTTTCCGAAAAATACAGATTCATTAGGTATAATTTCCAAATCTTCTGGGCGAATACCAAGATAATATCTGCTCGATGGATCGAAAGTGCATTCAGCCTTGCGATTAAACGTGACTTCCTCATCAGTTTCGAGCTTAAATACAGAGATTTTCCCGCTTTGTTCGACAAACTTTAGATTCAGGATATTCATCTCGCTTGACCCGATGAATTTTGCTACGAAGGTATTCACAGGCGATGTATAAAGTTCGAGAGGCGATCCTTCTTGCTCAATAACTCCGTCTTTCATGACGACGATTTTATCCGCCAGCGTCATTGCTTCCGCTTGGTCGTGCGTGACATACACCATTGTTGTTTTCAGCTGCTCTTTAAGTTTCGCAAGTTCGTATCTCATTTGGCTACGTAACGCTGCGTCAAGGTTTGACAGAGGCTCATCGAACAGAAACGCAAACGGATTGCGTACAATGGCTCTTCCAATTGCTACTCGCTGACGCTGACCGCCAGAAAGTTCTTTTGGCTTTCTTTCAAGCAAATGGTCAATTTTTAACGTTCTTGCGGCTCTTACAACGAGATTTTCTATGTCCGTCTTCTTATATTTTCGGACTTTTAAGGCAAAAGCCATATTTTCAAAAACCGTCATATGTGGATAAAGCGCATATGTCTGGAAAACCATGGCCAGCCCACGACTTGCCGGCGGGATATCGTTCACAAGCCTATCTCCAATAAAAATATCGCCTGAAGTACGCTCTTCCAACCCGCATATAAGACGCAGCAATGTTGATTTTCCACATCCTGAAGGCCCGACCAATACAGTACACTTCCCGTCCTCTATGGTGAGATTGATATTTTTTATAATCTCGCTGTCTTTAAAAGATTTGCTAACATTTTCCAGTACTATGGATGCCATATTTAACTCTCACCATCTACCAATCTGACTGCCGAAACAACTTTTTCATTCGGTTCAACGCGGAAGAGAATTACTCCTTGTGCGCTTCTGCCTGTAATTCTTATGTTATTTACAGGGCAACGAATCAATTTTCCGGAATCCGTTACGAGCATAACCTCGTCATTCTCATTTACAGGGAACACCGCAACAACTTTACCCGTTTTGGAGTTCATATCGATGTTTTTTACTCCCTGGACTCCTCGTCCGCTCGTCCTATATTCAAACGAAGACGTGCGTTTTGCAAGTCCTTTTTCCGTAATTGTGATGAGCATTTGCTCTAGGCTCTTCATTTCTTCGTATTTCGCGGGAGGTGTCATGACTTGGTCAACAACCATTTCTTCTTTGCTGCGCCTCTGCAAATTGGAATATCTGACGTATTCTTCCCGCTCCTCGTGAGTTAAACTGCCATTATTAAGGACGGTCATTGAAATAACTTCATCATCGCCAACCAATTTCATTGCGCGCACGCCCGTAGAACTGCGGCTGTTGAACACTCGTAACTCATCTACAGGGAATCGTACGCATTTACCCATTTTGGAGGCTAACATAACGTCCATTCCGTCTTTGCAGATCGCTACCGAAACGAGTTTTTCTTTGCCTTCGAATTTCATAGCGATTTTTCCGCTCGCTTTTACATTCACGAAATCCGAAAGTTTGTTACGACGTACCGTTCCTTTTGAAGTCGCAAATACTATATCGTAATCGTTCCACTCTGACTCATCAGGTAACGCAAGAACGGTTGATAAGGCTTCATTTTCCTTAATAGGCAGGACATTTACCAGCGCTTTGCCTCTGGATTTCGGCCCCGCAAGAGGAATCTTGTACACCTTCATTTTATATGCAATGCCTGTTGTTGAGAAAAATAAAACAGGCGTATGGGTATTGGCGACAAAAAGGTTATGTACGAAATCCTCTTCCTTCGTTTCCATGCCTGTGCGACCTTTCCCACCTCGTTTTTGCGCACGATACGTATTCAACGGCACACGTTTTATATATCCCGTGTTGCTGATTGTGACAACCATGTCTTCTTTCTGGATATAATCTTCATCATCGAGATCTTCTCCCGCTTCTTCAATCGCTGTTCTGCGAGGATTTGCGAACTCTTCTTTGATTTTTATGAGCTCTTCACGAATAATTCCGAAAACACGCTCTTTTGAGCTCAAAATATCCAGAAAATCTTTGATTTGTTCGGCAAGAGAAGACAATTCATCGGAAATTTTTGTTCTCTCTAAACCTGTTAATCTGTGCATTTTTAAGTCAAGAATCGCCTGTGCCTGAGCCTCTGTTAGTCGGCATTTCCCATCAACATATATGCTGTTCGGATCGTTGACCAAATAAATTAATGGCGCGATATCTTCCGCTGCCCAATCTATCGTCATAAGAGTTGTTTTTGCCGTTCCAGGGTCCTTGCTGGTTTTGATAATTCTCACAACTTCATCGATATTGGCAACAGCAATCGCAAGACCGATTAACAAATGCGCACGATCTCTGGCTTTATTCAGGTTAAATCTTGTACGACGAACGACAATTTCTTCTCTGAACTCAATAAATATCTTCAAGACATCGAGCAGATTGACCAACTTCGGCCGTCCGTTATGCAAAGCGAGCATATTTACGCCGAAAGAAGTCTGCATTTGCGTGTTTCTGAACAACTGATTGAGTACTACATCGGCGTTGGCGTCTTTTTTCAGCTCAATAACGACACGCACACCCTCTCTATCCGATTCATCTCGCAGGTCAGATATCCCTTCTATGACTTTTTCATTTACATAAGCAGCTATTTTTTCAATTAATTTCGCTTTATTGACCTGATAAGGAACCTCAGTCATAACAATTGCGAAACGGTCTTTGCAAATTTCCTCAACATGCGTTTTTGCGCGAATTATTATCGAGCCACGACCTGTCTTAAATGCGGAAATAATACCAGCGCGCCCAAGAATTATGCCTCCCGTCGGGAAATCCGGTCCCTGTATCACATTCAGCAGCTCATCCACAGTGACTTCAGGGTTATCTATAACCGCAACGCAGGCATCGATTACTTCGCCAAGATTGTGCGTAGGGACGTTTGTAGCCATACCAACGGCAATTCCGTTAGCTCCGTTTACAAGCAGGTTAGGGAATCTCGTAGGGAGCAATTTCGGCTCTTGCAAAGATTCATCGTAGTTCGGCTGAAAATCTACCGTATCGCTGTATAAATCCTCGGTAAGAGAGTGCGCAATCTTGGATAATCTTGCCTCGGTATAACGCATGGCGGCGGGACTGTCTCCGTCCATGGAACCGAAGTTTCCTTGACCATTGATGAGACATTCGCGCATAGAAAACGGCTGAGCCATACGAACCATAGATTCATATACGGCAACGTCTCCATGTGGGTGATATTTACCTATGACATCACCAACGATACGAGCGGATTTGCGGAAAGCCTTACCATAATCGAAGCCGTTCTCCGTCATGCTGTATATTATGCGACGATGTACAGGTTTCAGACCATCTCTGACATCAGGAAGAGCACGAGCTACAATAACACTCATTGCGTAGTCAAGATATGACTTTTGCATCTCCTCGTCTATTGCGACAGGAATTATATCTTGATTGTTATTCTCTGTTTCCACAAAAAATCTCCGAAAATATGATCATCTATCTAAAATCGCGGCAGACAACAACATTTAACCAATCGTCACGCCGCAGAAAAAAAATACAACTACTACGCTTTTCCTACAAAAAACTACTTAAATTAAAAAGGAATATCGTCGTCAATAGGAGCTTCTGCCGATTTATCATCAATTACCGTTGCTCCATCTTCCGAACCGCCCTTTGCATCCAGTAAAGCTAACTCACCTCTGAATCTGCCCAGAACGACCTCGGTTGTATATCGCTCTACACCTGCCTGATCCTGCCATTTGCGGGTCTGCAATTGCCCTTCCAAATAGACTTTAGAGCCTTTGTGCAGATATTTCTCGCATATATCACAAAGATTTGGATTAAAAATAACAATCCTATGCCATTCGGTACGGTCTTTTCTCTCGCCACTAACTTTATCTTTCCATACCTCTGACGTCGCGATAGAAAAACTAGCGACTTTCGAGCCATCTTGGGATGCGCGAATCTCCGGATCTCTTCCCAAATTTCCAACCAAAATGACCTTATTTACTGAACCTGCCATTCTCTGAACTCTCTACTGCAAACCGGCGCTATTTTATATATTTTGGAGGAAAATATCAATATTTACGAAAGGAACACTGGATAGAATATTTTGTAAATCTTTTTGTTTTAGTTCATAAAAATCACTCATATAAAATCGGAGATTAATGGTGTATCCAAACACGTTGATCAAAATTCATAAAGTTTGATATGCGTTATCTTGTACACTCATTTCATAAGCCGTTTAAGAAAATCCCATATATCAGGCACATTAAACTAATACCCCGAACGGAGACGAGAGACAACGTTGGCAGGCGAGTGCCATTTTAGAGTCTTCATAGGTCTGTCGTTA
>CADBNZ010000015.1 GCA_902796155.1 uncultured Pseudomonadota bacterium | reverse complement strand
TTTTTCGGTATGCTTAAAAACGCCACAAAATTTAATCCGAACCTCGCTTTCAACTCTTGACTTAAACCACGGTATCTTGCAGCGGGGAACTATCTATTCTAATTAAAATGTAAGAATTAAAAATTAAAATTAAGACGCGTGGCGTATGATGATTTTTTAGGCGGATGATAGTATATAGTTCGACGAACAGGCGAAATTTTGATAAAGTCTTTTGCGTCAAATACGTCGCTATAATTTAAGTCTATATTATTTGACTATTTGTAATATATTTGCAAAATTTTATTTCGTTGACTATCGTAAGTCTCACTCGCTGACATAATTTCAATAAGCCCGTATGATCCAGTGTATAGCTTAGTAGTAATATCTGGTCTTAGGAGAGAAATAATCTCATAATTGGTAGCGACGCTCAATGACTTGTTCAAGTACACTTTTTCAACGTTTTCGTCCTCTGCTAATTTTTTTGCAAGATATGCTATAGCGGAAGCATGGCAATCTCCTGTGTATTGAGGGATTCCGATTATTTTGTTCCTTACATATTCAGGCAAACTCATTAGGAAATTTTCCCACCATATACGTCTTTCTTGATTCAAAATCTGATTGTAACATAATGGATTGTATTCTTCATTTGGCGGCAACGAAGATAATTCCGCCCATTCTTCCCAGTAGGCTTTATTCATAGCTTCAATGTGCCCAAAATTAACGCAAAGAGCAAGAAGCATGGCTTCGTATTTTATTATCGTACGCATATATGTAGTTCTTAATTTGTTTAAATTGTTAAAAAATTTACAAAAATACGAAGCGCCTGAAGTGGCGTTAATACTATGAAAACATCAATACTGAACTATTATATCGATATTAAAAACGAAAAATACGAAATGTTGAAAACGGCAATAATACGAAAAGACGTCAAAACTAAACCGAGAACATATTATCTAATTGATTTCAATTTTGCAATACCTTATTTTGTAATAATTAGAAAATATTATAGCTATTAGATTTTTACATTTAGCAATCGTGACATGATACAATTTTTTATGCTTCTGTTTCAGTTCAAAAACGTCAAAAATTTCCATTTACGCATTTAATTGAAATTTGTTTCTTAAAATATTCTCTCATTTTTCAGGGTTTCTTCCATTTATTAGAGTTTTTTATCCTGTTTTATTTTTGGTGTTTATATGTTAGGATAGCAACCATAATAATTGGGAGATAAAAGAATATGATCGAAAAGGATATCGAGCTGAAGGATGAAGAGCGTCAGCAGTGCGAAGTTTGGACCAGAGTAATGGGTTACTATCGTCCGACATCTTATTTTAATGTTGGTAAACAAGGCGAGTATGCAGAGCGAGTTACTTTTACAGAAGAGAAAACTTGCTGTTGCTGTGAAGATCACAACAAATAACGGCTTACAATAGGAAATAGAAGGAATCTGTAAAGATCCATGGGTAAAGCTCTCTTAGTCGGTGGTGTTGTTTTGCTTTCGACTGTCGACTATCCTGATTACATTGCATCGGTGATTTTCCTGCAGGGATGTGGTTGGCACTGCAAGTATTGCCATAATCGGCATTTGCAGCCGATAGCGTTGTCGCATTCGCTTCCTTGGGAGGATATTTTAGAACTACTCAAATCCCGTAGAGGTTTTGTTGATGCTGTTGTGTTCAGTGGTGGAGAGCCTTTGATTCAAGATGCACTTCCTGATGCGATTACGGAAGTGAAAAATATGGGGTTCCTGATCGGATTGCATACAGCGGGTGCTGTTCCTGCAATGCTGGCGAAAGTTGCGCCAATGACAGACTGGATTGGCTTTGATGTAAAGAACGATTTCAAAGACTACGAACTTATAACGGGGGTTCCAAACAGCGGTAAAACAGCTTTAGAAAGTTTGAAGTTGCTCGTTGCTTTGAATGTGAATTTCGAAGTCAGAATTACAATGTATGAATCTTTGGATACATCAGTAATTGTTGATTTACTCAAAGAATTGTCATCAATAGGCGTGAAAACTGTAGCTTTACAAAAGTGTCGAAACGCTGAAGAAATTGTTATTGAACATCCGATTTTTTCTGATAAAATTCTACTCGAAGATATATCGAAGTATTTTGAAAATTTCTTTATAAGGTAATCAATCCATATGAGATTTTCGAAATTTCTTTGATTGTTCTGTTTTTATTTTAAGGGTTAATTATGGCAAATCATAAATCTGCAATAAAAAGAATCAGACAGACGGCTACGCGTACGAAACGCAATACCGATAGAATCAGTCGTATTAAGACGTTCATCAAGAAGTTTATTTCAAGCTTGGGATCGCCTGAGGCTGCATCAGCTTTTTCATCAGCTCAGTCTGAAATTCAGAAGGGCGTATCGAAAGGTGTATTACATAAGAATGCGGCAAGCAGAAAAGTTGCAAGATTAAGTAAGCTGCTGAAGAAATCCGCCTAGCAATCCGGAGATTTTTTCGCAGTATTTTAATTCGTTTTCCTAAGATAAGTGGTGTTCTTTTGCGTGATGAGGCAGAAAAAAGAATATGGACTGTCGTTTGTCGGAATTTACAATCCGATTTAGGGGAATCTGTTGCGAATAGTTGGATAAAGCCTCTTTCATTTGATCGAATAGAAGAAGATGTAGTTTATTTAGGCGCGCCAAGCATGTTTATGCGTGATTGGGTGCAAAATAACTATGCGGAACGAGTCTTACATCATTTTCGGCGAGAATCTCCGAGTGTAAAAAATGTGGAAATTGTCGTTTCTGACGATAATAATGTCGTTTCAAATGACGAGATTCGGAATATTTCGGCGCAAGATTCGAAAAAACAGGCGAAAGCGGAGGAGCAAAATGACATAAGCATTCCGCTTGATCCGAAATTGACGTTTGAGAATTTTGTCGTAGGAAAACCAAATGAGCTTGCGTATGCTGCTGCTCTTAGGGTTGCAGAATCCGACAAAGTCGCATTCAATCCGCTCTTTTTGTATGGTTCGGTAGGACTCGGAAAAACACACCTCATGAATGCGATTGCTTGGAGCATTAAGTCGCGAGATCCTAAGCGAACTATTGCTTATCTTTCTGCTGAAAAATTTATGTACCAATTTGTTAAGGCCGTGCGTTATAAAGACACAATGGCTTTTAAGGAGCAATTTCGGTCGGTCGATGTTCTCATGATAGACGATATTCAGTTTATTTGCGGGAAAGATTCGACACAGGAAGAGTTTTTTCACACATTTAACACTTTGGTGGATAATAAACGGCAAGTTATTGTTTCTGCTGACAAATCGCCATCTGATTTAGAGGGTATGGAGGAGCGATTGAAGTCGCGTCTCGGATGGGGGCTTGTTGCGGATATTCATCCGACTACATACGAACTTAGGCTTGGAATTTTGCAGTCAAAAGCGGCTCTGGCATCTGTCTCAATTCCCGATAAAGTACTGGAATTTGTAGCGCACAAGGTTACATCGAACATAAGAGAGCTGGAAGGTGCTCTGAACAGAATTATTGCAAGCGCAGTTTTCGTAGGACGAGAGATAACAGTCGAGAGCGCACGTGAAGTCCTGTCTGATTTGCTGCGCACAAGCGAAAGAAAAGTCACAATTGATGAAATTCAGAAGAAAGTCGCGAATCACTACGCCATAAAATTAAGCGACATGTCCTCTGCACGTCGTTTGAGGCAAGTCGCGCTTCCAAGACAAGTTGCGATGTACCTTGCGAAAAAATTGACGACGCTTTCATTGCCGGAAATAGGCAAAAACTTCGGCGGAAGAGATCATACAACGGTCATACATGCGGTGAAAAAAGTCGAAAGCGCTATGCAAACCGACGCAAGCTTAGCAGAAGATATCCGATTACTGCTCCAGGTGCTCGAAAAAGCGAGTTAAAGATAAACAATCTTAATTTAAAATAAAAGAATAAATACATTCGAAATGTTTGTGTACTTTTTTTGCACAAAGTGTTACTGTTTGCGATAATCGTTAAGTATTTATGTTCATAGGAGAAAGTTGTAATGATTAGTGGTTATATAGCGGCGGTTGTAACTCCGTTTAGTAATGGAAAAATTGATATTGAGTCGTTTGAGAAGTATCTGTCTTTTTTGGCGGATTCGAAAATTTCTGGCGTTGTTGTTTGCGGTTCGACAGGAGAGTCGCTTTCTTTAAGTATGGAAGAGAAAGTAGAATTAATTAAATCTGCTCATAGAATAATCGGCGGTAAAATAAAGCTGTTTGCAGGCGTAATTGATGCAGCAACGCACAATTGCTTAGAGTTGATTAAAAAAACAGAAGAAGTGGTTGATGGTTTTCTTTGCATATGCCCTTTTTATATCAAGCCTTCTCCAAGTCAGATATATGAGCATTTCAAGGCTATTAGTGATGCTACGAAACGAGATATAATTTTGTACAATAATCCAGGAAGAGTTGGGACGAGTATAGATTTTGCTACACTCAAGAAACTTTCATCGCAGAAAAACATAGTTGCCGTAAAAGAGTGTACTTCTGATTTGTCGGTGTTCTCAACGTGGCGTACTGCTGTAAAGGAAGATTTCGCGTTTTTATCGGGCAATGACGATACAGCAGCGGCAGCGTTGTCTATGGGCGCTGTCGGAGTAATTTCCGTAACGGCCAATGTTGCTCCTAATTTGTGCTGCACTATGCTTTCAGCTTTTGAGCAAAATAATCTCGAAAGATTTGGTGTTATTCGTGACGCTCTGGAGCCTCTGCACAAGCTTTTATTCACAGAACCAAGCCCAGGCCCGGTAAAATATGCCTTGAGCAAATTAGGATTGATAAAAGATGAGCTTCGTATGCCTCTTTCACCTATAAGCGGCGCTTTGAGAACAAAAATCGATAAAGCGATGCATGATTTGAATTTAGAAACGGTTTAATGGCAGATTACAAGGAAGTAGGTTACAACCGAAAAGCCAATTTTGATTATGAAATCCTCGAAAAATTCGAGGCCGGCGTTGTTTTGCGAGGAAGTGAAGTAAAGTCACTTCGTACGCATAAAGTAAATATGACAGATTCCTATGCCGGATTATCGAAAAATAACGAGGTTTTCATATATCAAATGCACATTCCAGAGTATTCTCTCGCAAATCGTATGAATCATGAACCGAAAAGGTCGCGCAAACTTCTGCTTAGAAAAAAGCAGATACAAAAGCTTATTGGACAACTGAAAAAAGGCGGATATACTCTTGTTCCAATAAGCATATATTTCAATGAAAAAGGCTTCGTGAAGTTATCAATCGGCTTAGGTAAAGGAAAGAAAAACGTAGATAAGAGACAAACCATAAAAGAAAGGGAATGGAATCGAGAAAAATCTCGAATATTAAAAAGCAGGAATCAGTAACAGGAATCAATAATATGAATATGGATGCAAAATCAGAAATAGAGTACGCAAAATCAGTTTTGAAACAGGAAATATCAGGGATTAATTCGCTGATTGACAGTCTTGGAGATAGTTTTATCGCCGCAGTAGATTTACTTTGCAGAAAAAGTGGGCATGTGATTTTATCCGGTATAGGAAAACCCGGGCATATATGCGCGAAAATATCAGCGACCTTAGCATCGACCGGGACACCTTCATTTTTCCTTCATCCCGCCGAGGCCAGTCATGGCGATTTGGGAATGATATCAGAAGATGACACTTTGTTTGTATTTTCGCTGTCTGGGAATACCGTTGAATTAGTTCCTATGCTTTCTTATGCGAGCAGGTTCGGAATTGATGTAATAGGTGTGACTTCGAATCCTGAAAGTACGCTTGCAAAGGCTGCCAATATAAAGATAATTCTGCCGAAAGTCCCTGAAGCAGGACCGCACAAACTCGCGCCAACAACAAGTACGACCATGATGATTGCTCTTGGTGATGCGGTTGCGCTGTGTTTACTCAAAAGAAAAGAATTTAGGAAGGAACAGTTCAAAAATCTTCATCCGGGCGGTGCGTTGGGCAAACAACTGCTTACGGTTAAAGATTTGATGCACACAAATACACCTATTGTGCACGAAAATGATCTTATGAAAGATGTTTTGGTTGAGATGACGGAAAAGTCTTTCGGATGCGTTTGTGTAGTAAACGAAAATAACAAAATTGTCGGAATTATTACTGATGGTGATTTGAGAAGAAAAATTACCGATAACTTTTTGGAAAAGAAGGCTTGTGAAGTAATGAGCAGAAATCCGAAAGTCGTTTCTTCAAGTGCTTTCGCACAGGAAGTTACAAAGTTTATGAATGATCATAAAATCACAAACCTGTTTGTGTCAGAAGATGGCACGCCTTCCGGAATAATTCACATCCACGATTGTTTGAGGGCTGGTCTTGTATAAGGAAATCCATACAAAAAAGCGGCGTAAATTGTTTCGTTTAAGGCGATCGAAAGTAAAAACGATTGCAGTAGCTTTTGGGCTTGTCGGTTTTCTTATAATAGGATATGTTGCTTTTTCGATTTTTAGCAGTAAACACCTTCCTACAGTAAAAATCGGCGGCATGGATCTGCAAAAAAATGCGTTTCTGAAATTTTTCTATAAAACTAGCGATGCTTCAGGAAAAGAAGTCGTTGTAACAGCAGAAAAAGTGATAGAAGAGACAAAAGACAACTTCATTTTTGAAAAAGTTACATCGAATTTTATGCTCTCTAATGATGAAACAGGAACAATAACTTCAAATTTCGGGAAAGTAATTCGCGGTAATCGTTCGGTGTGCGAATTTCGAGACAATGTTGTTATGACAACAAAAAGCGGAATGTTACTGCGTACCGATATAGCGGTTTTCGATTCTGAAAAAAGCATAATTTCAGGAGATTCGCGAATTAACATCACAAAAGAAGAGACGAAATTATCTGCGGATAAGTACATCTTCAATACAGAAAAAAATATTCTCACGCTTACGCAGAACGCAAAAGCATATAATAAAAATCGCGATGTAACAGCCGATGAATTAACAATAGCGCTTGATAACGACAATGATGATTCCGTAAAGCAGCTTATTGCGAGCGGAAATGCGTTTTTGATGTCTGCGGATTATGATTTATCTGCCAAAGATAGTCTTATATACGAGCAAAATAAAATTAAAGCGACAAAAGATGTTGAGTTAATTTATAAAAAAGATGGGAAAAATCTCAATGTAAAATCAAATCGAATGGATGCATTTTTGAACGATAAATCCGATATTAAAGAGATTTTTGCAGACGGAAATGTTATAATAAAGACAAAAGATTTTGTTGTGAAAGCTAATCACGCAGTTTATAAGGATAGTGATAAAGTAATTGCGTCAGGAAATGTCGTTATATCGAAAGAACAGGGCGATATTTTCGGAGAAGAAGCAGAGTTAGATATCAATACGGAAAACGTTGTTGTAAAAAAGTCTTCCGGAATTGTTGAAGCTAACTCTGGAAATGCTAATAATAAAAGAAAAAATAAAGGGCAATCGTAATGGAAAGTGGGATCGTCTGTTCTAACCTAAAGAAAACCGTCGGTCACAGAGTAATCTTGAATGGCTTAAATATGAAAGCCTCAAGAGGACAAATTGTTGCGTTGCTCGGACCAAACGGAGCAGGAAAAACCACAAGTTTCGCTATGCTGTGCGGATTAATTAAGCCAGATAGCGGCAATATATACCTTGATGGAGTGGATGTTACAGACTTGCCGATGTATAAGCGCGCCCGCCTTGGACTTGGATATTTGCCTCAAGAAGAATCCATATTTCGCGGATTAAATGTCGAGGAAAATATTAATGCGGTTCTTGAGGTGAGCAGCATGCCGAAGAAACAAAAGAAAGAATTTCTGGATAAACTTTTGTCTGATCTTTCTTTGGAAAAGGTCAGGAAATCACCGGCTGTGAGCGTGTCTGGCGGAGAAAGACGCAAATTGGAAATAGCGCGCGCTCTTGCTTCACATCCTAGTTTTATTTTGCTTGATGAACCATTTGCGGGGATAGATCCACTTGCAATCGCTGAAATGCGAGAAATGATATTTGCTCTAAAAAACCGCGGAATAGGCGTAATTATTACCGATCACAACGTGCGAGATACCCTTCCAATCGCTGATTATGGGTATATATTGCACAATGGCAGTGTACTTGTCGAAGGTACTCCAGAAAAGATTATAAACAGCAATAAAGCTCGAGAAATTTACCTTGGAGAAAGTTTTGTAGTTTATAACTCTTCTTATGGAAAAGAAGAATGATTTACTATTATCAGTTTCTCAAAGGCCTGCATTAGCTCAGTCTCTACGGTTCTCTCTGAAAATTTTGGAGATGAATAATGTCGAGCTGCAGGAATTTATTAATAGTTCATTAAACGATAATCCTTTTTTAAAAGAGAACGAAACTTATAGCAATAATTATAAATTGCCGATTGATACAGTAGCCAATGTAGCTGCTCCTATATCTTCAAAAGATGATTTTTTTAAACAGATTGCATTTTTTAAATTCGATGAAAAGCAAAAAGAAATAACTGCGCTTTTATACGAATATGTTTTGGAGCACAAATATGTTTGCGGAGATTTTTTGAGAAATCTTTCAAATGAAAAAGGCATTTCTTATTCTGATTTGCTCGACATAATCAAAAAGCTGCAAACATTATCACCACATGGAATGTTTTTGTTCAATTTACAAGATAAGATTAAAAGTATTTTGGAAGCAAATGGGAAATTTGATACAGAGCACAAAATTTTCGTACAGAATCTACCTATTTTGTTTGATAGAGGGCTCGCTGCTTTCAAGAAGCATGTTAATTTCGATGATTCGACGTTACAGCGTATAATTCGCAACCTTAAAAATGCAGGTTTGTATGCAGGTGTTGATGATTTTTCCGAAAATCCATATAGAGTCCCTGATGTAACAATCGAAAAGCGAAATTGCAGCTACAATGTAGAAGTTGAGGAAGTGCAAATTCCATCTATTGATAATGAATTATGTCGTAATTGCCTCAAAAAAATAAAATCTAAGCAGGATGAAAGATATATAAAAGAAAAAATATGTGAAGCTGAACTGCTCGTAAAGGCCATACATTACAGAAGCTCTACTTTGCTGCGAATTGTTCAGGAAATCGCTCATCGCCAAAATGATTTTTTTACGGGAAATACGTCGTTTCTGGTTCCAATAGATGCGCAATCAGTCGCACATTCAATAATGTGTCATCAGAGCACTGTACATAGGGCTATTGCGAATAAAACTGTGGCGACTCCATGCGGGATTTTCGATATAAAAGCACTCATGCCAAAAGAAATAAAGTCTGATAAAAATGCGCATATTGTAACTGATTATTCGGTGAAAAAATACATACAAACGTTGATAAACAATGAGCCGAAAGACAGTCCATATTCTGACAGTGAAATAGTTTATTTTCTTGAAGGTCGCGGAATAACAATATCTCGCCGAACAATTGCAAAGTACAGGAATGATTTAGATATAGCAAATTCTAATGAAAGGTTGAAAGAGTACACTTTAACGAAGATATAATATAACCTCAATTTTAGAAAAATATTCAAAAAACTTTGAAAGTCAAGATATTGCTGTTATAATATATCAACTTTAGTTGTAGTAATGTTCGGAGCAAACATGCTGGAAAAAAATTTCGATCCAAAATCGTTTGAGAAAAATTTTTCGTTTGAAATAGAAGCTTCTGTACGCAAGCCACGTGCGACTCCGTTTATGGTATTGCTTCCGCCACCGAATGTTACAGGCTCATTGCATATTGGTCACTCTCTTTGTTACGCCCTTCAAGATATTTTAGCTCGATATAAACGCCTTAAAGGATTTGATGTTTTATTCCAGCCGGGGTTAGATCATGCGGGAATCGTTACACAGCTTCTTGTCGAAAAGCAACTATACGAACGTGGCGTTGAAAAAGGTACGTTATCAAGAGAAAAATTGCTGAAAGAAATTTGGTATTGGAAAGAAAATTCCGGAAACAGAATTATTGATCAGATGAAAGCCTTGGGAATTTCATGCGATTTTTCAAGATTGAAATTCACAATGGATGAAGACTGCAAACGTGCTGTAGCGAAGATGTTCGTAAAGCTACACAATGACGGTCTGATTTATCGCGGTAAAAAAATGGTCAATTGGGATCCGATGATTCGTTCGGCTATCTCTGATCTTGAAGTCGCTGAAAAAGAGGTCGATGGCAATCTCTGGTATATCAAATATATGCTTGAAGGATCCGATAAGGAATTTATCGAAGTAGCAACCACACGTCCTGAAACAATATTCGGAGATACAGCAGTTGCCGTACATCCAAACGATACAAGATATAGACATATGATCGGCAAAAATGTCGTTGTTCCGCTGACCGATCGAGTCGTTCCTGTTATTGCGGATGTGTATGCTGATCCGAAAAAAGGTTCAGGCGCAGTAAAAATCACTCCGGCGCATGATTTTAACGACTTTGAGGTCGGTAAGCGTCACAAACTCCCTATAATAGATATAATGAATGCTGACGGAGAACTATGTAATAACGTTCCCGAGATATTCCAAAGAATAGATCGCTTTGAAGCAAGAAGATTGGTTGTAGATTTACTGGGGAAAAAGGAGCTGCTCGTAAAAACGGAAGCAATAAAGCAGACAATTCCGTTTGGCGATCGTTCGGGAGCTATACTTGAGCCACGCATAACAAATCAGTGGTTTGTAAATGCCGCAGTATTATCAAAAAAAGCCATAGAAGTTGTTAAGAACGGAAAAATCAAGTTTGTACCAAAACATTGGGAGAATCTATACTTCGAATGGTTAGAAAATATCAGACCATGGTGTATATCGAGGCAAATTTGGTGGGGACATCGGATTCCGGCATGGTATGGTCCTGATGGGCAAGTGTTCGTTGCTGAAACAGAAGAAAAAGCAGCAAAAAAAGCCAGAGTTTTCTATGGAAAGAACAATATAGAGCTTACACAAGATGAAGATGTTCTGGATACTTGGTTTTCATCTGGTATGTGGCCGTTTGTTACTCTCGGATGGCCTGAAAAAACAAAGGAATTAAAACGTTTTTATTCACATAATGTCGTTGTAACGGGATTCGACATAATTTTCTTCTGGGTATCGAGAATGATAATGTTCGGACTCTACGCAATGAACGAAGTTCCGTTTAAGGATGTCTATATTCATGCTCTTGTTCGAGACGCCAAAGGGCGCAAGATGTCCAAATCAAAGGGGAATGTTATCGATCCGCTTGAGCTTTGCGGTAAATACGGAGCGGATGCCGTAAGATATACACTTGCTTCTATGGCATCACCTGGGCGTGACATAAGAATGACGGAAAAGGCCGCCGAACTTGGACGTAATTTCTTGACGAAATTCTGGAATATCGTGCGATTTTCGCAAATGAACGGCTGTATTTACAATAAAGAATTTAATCCGAATGACGTCGCAAGTCCAATTGCTCAGTGGATTATCTATGAGATTAAAAATATGGTGCAGAACGTTGAAAACGCAATAGAAAATTATCGTTTTGATGAAGCGGCGAGACTTATATATCAGTGTCTGTGGAGTTCTTTCTGCGATTGGTACATAGAATTTGTAAAACCTATTTTACAAAGTTCGCCTATTACTGAAAACAATAAACAAGGTTACGATCTCCAATACACTCTTCTTAAGAAAGACATTCGTGACACAACAGCGTGGGCAATCTTGCAGCTTATTCGCGTTTTGTATCCAATTGCTCCTTTCATTGCGAAAAAATTAAGTGGAGAGCTTGGCGTGCTTGATATAGAGTGGCCTAATACGCAAAGTATAACGGCCGATTTATCCGAATCCGTCAAGAAAATAGAGTTACTCAAAGAGATAATCACATCAATTCGTTCAATGAAGAAATATATGGATATTCCTTTGGGTAAGAAGTTGGCTTCCAAAATTGAAACCAACGATCAGTTAGTGCTGGATGTGGTAAAAGAGCATAGTTCCATTATACATTTGATGGCCGGAGTTGAAATAAAACAAGAAGTTGGCCTTCATACTATTCCAGTTGTTATTGGAAACGCAATTTTGCATATGGAATTTGATGGTGAAATAGATGTAAAAGCGGAAATTGAGCGCTTATATAAGGAAGTATCAAAGCTTGAAAAAATCAAAAAAGATGCATTAACAAGGCTTGATAATAAGGAATTCTTGGAAAAGGCATTAGAAGATATAGTTCAAGAACACAAAGATCGCATAGTAAATGTAGATCTTAAGGCGAATGGTATTAAGTATGTCATAAAAAGCCTTGAAACTATGTGATTCTTATTCTTTGCATATAAAATATTTCTGAAAGATTTTCTTCTTTTGCCAGTAGTTTTTATTTGTGTTTATTCCGACATATATTTCTCAAACTCTTCGATATATTCGTCGATCATAGAATCACGGTCTGAAAAAATATTTTAAACGTTCTTGGCCTCGTCGAATAAGCGTTTCACGCAGCTTCTTATCAGTGAAAATTATGTTTATTGCGTTTGCCATCTCATCGATATTGTAAGGATCGAAAAATAAAGCCGCATCGCCCGCGACTTCCGGCAAACTGGCTTTATTGCTGCATATAATCGGAATACCAGCGCTCATAGCCTCAATTATCGGCATTCCGAATCCCTCATATAAAGATGGGAAAACCATGGCGAGCGCATCTGAAAGCAATACGCTGAGTTCTTTATTTGAAACGTAACTCGTAAACACGATTTTTTCTTTTACTCGTTGATACTGATTATCATTTTTGCTGTTTTCTTTTATTACTTGTCGCAATGTCTCAGCGTCTGATCGGTCTATCATGCCAACGATAACCAATTTTAAGTCAGAAGATGGATGATCTTCTTCATATTTTATGAAAGCCTGCAATAAACCAGCATGATTTTTATTCGGTCGTACTACAGAAGGATAAATAAGATATTTTTTTGATTTTAGCGAGAACTTATCTAAAGTCTGTTGTTCATATTGAACGGATTTTTCTTCTGCGATTCTATTTGCAAGTCTTATGTGTATTGTTTTTATGAAATTTTCATCGACGTGATATGCTTCCATAATCCTTTTTTTCGAGAAGTTTGAAACCGTGAGTATTTTTTTTGAAAATTCAACAATTCTTTTCGCATTTTGTGCTCTAAATCCTGTAATTTTCATCGCACCTCTTGCAAGTTTTAAAGCAATAGGGGATTTTAATCATTTTAAATTATCATAAGAATCCAAATAGCAAACATCATGAATCAAGGATACTTTTGGAACAGATGAGAAATCGTTAATTATAAAATCTGCATAAGCATCGAAAAACAAATTACAGCTTTTTTTGTTAAATAATATCGTATCATAAAATAATAATTGACTTATTTGATCGCGGAACAATCCAAACGAAATAAAATTCAAAAAATCTCTGACTAATAAAAGAGATTCCGAGGCGGAATAATCGATATATATATCGTTTTCGCATTTTTGTTTTTAAAGTGGAACGGATGAATAATCCCTTTCGAAGCTACAACAGTAAATCGCCAATTCGGACGTTTCTCACCAATGCCATCTATCAGGTTTTCGATGAGCATTTTTATTCCGCCGCTGTCTTTTACTCCGCATGTGTCTACAACTATATCTTTTGTGATGTTTGCTGGACGGTCTTTTAAAATAGATACTCGTTCACTTGTAAAAAAATCCCGAAAAGTTGCACCCGAAAGCATAATTAATTCACAAAAGAGAAGAACAAAGAAAAAAAAGATGGAGCAAAAAACAACTAATATTCGTCGTATTAATTTCTTTCGCGTCGTTTTCTTCATTTAGGAATCCACATTGTTATTTGTTTTCGTCATATATTTCTCGAATACTTTTATATATTCATCAATCATAGAATCTTGGTCTGAAAAATATTTTGCTCGTTCATAGCCTAGTTTTATTAGTTTTTCTCTCAAATTGCTATCAGTCACCATTGTGTTTATTGCTTTAGCTATCTCATCGACATTGTACGGATCGAAGAGCAAAGCGGCATTTCCTGCGACTTCCGGGAGACTGGTTACATTGCTGCATAATACGGGAATTCCCGTATCCATTGTCTCTATTATCGGCATTCCGAATCCTTCGTATGTAGATGGGAATATCATTGCAAGAGAATCAGACAATAACGCACTTAAACTTTCGTCTTCTATAAAATCAGTGAAGATGATGTTGTTTTTTAGAGCTGGTGCATCATCATTTATGAACTTCTCTATATCTTCCGTTATTTTTTTGTTTATTGTTCCAACGATAACGAGTTTTATGGCGGCGTTCTCATTGCGCTTTTTTAGAAATTTCAAAAATGCTGCAACCAAATTTTTGTGATTCTTGTGCGGAAGTAATGTAGAAGGATAAATAAGGTATTTTTGTTTTGTGAGTTGGAATTTTTTAAGGATTTTGTCTTTGTCAGTTTGGTTCATATTGTTTTTTATTCTGTTTGCTAATTTTATATGAATAACCTTCACACAATCTGCTTTATAAAATTCCATAATTTTTTGTTTTGTAAAATCAGATACGGTAATAATTTTTCTTGAAGATTCTACAATCCTTGACGCATTTTTCTTTTTTAGATCGAACTCGGTGAAGCCAAAATGTTTTACTTTGAAATAATCAGGCATATCGAGATAACGCAAATCGTGTATCAATGAAATTTTCGGAATGGTGTAATCGTTAATGACAAAGTCTGCGCATGGATCGAAATATAAATCGCAACTATTTTTGTTGAAATACACATTATCAAAAAACAAAAGTTGGGTAATTTGGTCCTTGAATAATCCAAAAGATAGGAAATTGATTATGTCTCGAACGATAACTATTGGTTCGATTATTTGTTTGTAATCAACATATATGGTGTGCGCATTCGGGATATTCAAATTAAACGGATGTTTGCTTCCTTTCGGAGATATTATTGAAAAATGCCAATTTGGTTTTTTCTTCGCGATTCCGTTTATTATATTTTCGGATAAAACTTTTACTCCACCATTCAAACATACTCCGCAAGTATCGACTATGATATTTCTTTCGGCAGTTTTGGGAATACTTTTCAGCGCTGACGTTTTATTTCTCGTGAAAAAATCACAAAAAGACGTGTTTGAACAAACGATTAGTTCACAGATTATCAGGAAATTGAACGCGACAATGGAAACGATCGCAAGAAGCACGTTCCGCACAATTTTTTTTGGTTTTTTCAGATATCTTTCTAAACGCATTACACTAACACCAAACAATAGAACAGCATAATGGCGCAATTGTTAATTTTTGGTAAAGAGAAATATACGCACTAATTTAATTAATCAGAAGATTCGCTCTCCAAGCGGCGTCAGGTAAACTACTGTCCGCCTTTATCGACCGTTATTTTGAACTCAGCAAATTCTCCTTCAATCGAATTTACCGAAATATCGCCTTTGTGATCTTCTATAATTTCCTTCGCGCTTGAAAGTCCGAGCCCAACTCCTGTTCCTTCTGGTTTAGTCGTGAAAAACGGATTGAAAATCTTGTCTTTGATATCCTCTTTTATGCCTGTTCCATTATCATGTATTACGATTTCAACGGTTGTCGGCGTGTTTTCTGTTGTTATTTTTATCTTAGCTTTAGAAATATCCTCTTCATACTTCTCCATAACAGAATAAACGGCGTTGTCCAAAACGTTATATATCGCCTTACTTAAAGATTGAGTTGAAAGCATTATATGAGGTACTGCGTTATCGAGCGCCGTTTCTATTTGAGGAAGATTACTCTTTCCATTGCTCTTGTACGCCGACAACAACATGCTTATCGTTTGGGTTACGATTTTGTTTATATTGCCAGGATGCTTTTGACCTCCTTCTTCGTTTGATTGCGACAGCATAAATCGAAGGATTTTATCGGCGTTCTGTCCGTATTCCGACACTTTCTTAACATTCGATTGGAATTTTTTCAAATTTGTGTTCAGATATTCGAACATTTCAGGATCAACTTTGTCTTTTTTCTCTTCAATGTTCACACAAAGTTCAGAACAAATTTCAGCACTTACTCCCGCAAAATTTATTATGAAATTAAGAGGATTTTTTAATTCCTGAGAAATGGAACTGACTAAAACACCTATAGATGCCATTTTCTCTTGTGCGACAATCTGTTTCTTTCCTTGTTCGATTTTGGCGAGATATGCGATTTCTTTATCATATGCTTCTTTTCTAGCTATACAATTGGACAGGCGTGCCCTCAATAGCATCTGATTTAAAGGCTTGACCATATAATCTTCCGCTCCTGCTTCTATACATCGAACGATGAGTTCCATATCGCTGTCAGTGGACACCATAATAACGGGAATAGCTTTATATTTTTCGTTTTCCTTTAGAGTTTTGAGAAAATCGTAACTGCTTTTTCCGTTCAAAAACATATTCAAGAAAATAACGTCTATCGGATGACTTTCTAAAAGTTTTAGTGCGCGTTCTGCCTCTCCAGTCGGAAGTACCTCATATCCGTATATAGACAGCCTCCTTTTCAGCAAATTTCTTGCGCTTTCGTGGTCATCTATGACCAGAATTTTTGCCTGTCTATGAGTGATAATTTGTTCAGCAGTTTCAGCCATTCTCATTAACCCTTTTTAACTCATTTTACCTTATAAAAGGTTAATAAATTATTTAATAAATAAATTTTATTTTTTACCAAAAGTTAAGTTTTTTTGTTTATTCTGTCTATACTATGTGAAGTAGACTTTTATTTTAGGAATTTGAAATGTCGAAAGATAAAGATAATAAGCCAACTGAAGATACTGCGGCGAGCAGTAAAGATGCAGCAACTGTTACATCTAAAGAAAAAGAAACTAAAGAAAATTCAAAAGTGACGACTGCGACAAAAGGGGCAGCAAGCAAACTCTCTGACGATAAAGCTGTTGATGGGAAATCTGACGCCGCTAAAAGTGAGGCCGCGACTGAAAACGTGTCTGCAAATACCGTAAATGCAGAGCAAACTATGGAAGAGGCAGCAGCGGCAGCGCAAAATGCACCTCAAAAAGGCGATGTTATCTCAGATGAAGATGATGACGACGAAATCGAAACAGGTAAGCAATGTAGTACGAAAATAGAAAAACAGATACTTAATCTTATAGCTACAGGACATATGTTCAAAGCTCATACAATTGCGAAGAAGGCTTACAATAAGGACCCGCAAAACAAGGAGCAAGCGCAGGCGTATGCTTTGGTGCTTCTGAAAACCGGAGCCGTCGAAGAATGCCGCAAAATGATTTATTCGATTGTCGATTTGCAGCCACAATTGGACGAAGCAACCGGTAATATGATGCTTTTGGTCGAGGATTTGCGCCAAAGCAAAATAATAAGCGAAGGAGATCCTGAACTTCTCAGCGGAATAGGCTTAATTTTCAAAGAAGCGTGGAAATATTCCCATCATTGTCGAGATCTTGAACTTTCGCGCGAGTTATACCTCTCATCTTTCCGTAGAGCAAAGACAACTTCTACGGGTATGAATGTAGCCTGGTTGTCTTGGCTCACTGGCGATGATGCACAGGCAAAACAGCTTGCTGCAGAGGTTCTCAAGCTCCTCCCTCCATTTGGGCTTGAGGCCTCCTTCGCAGAACTTATAGACCTTGCCGAAGCGCAATTGCTACTTGGCAGAGAAGACGACGCATGCAAACTCTACGAAGAAGCCATGAAACAGCGTGAAACAGTCAATTACATTGCTGTTGTTACGGCAAGACAGCAATTATATTTTTTGAGAGACGCGGGCTTTAAAGTTCCAAATCAAGCTCTTGAAATACTTGTTCCTCCTACGATTGTTGTATTTACAGGACATGCAATAGACCATCCAAGCTATCAAATGTCTCTCTTCCCGCCTGATATCGAAAACGATGTAAAACGAATTATCACGGAAAAATTGAAGGAAATTGACGCAAAAATCGGTTATAGCTCAGCGTCTTGCGGTGCGGACATCATATTTATTGAGGCTTTGCAAAGTTTGGGCGGCGAAGTCAACATCATTCTTCCGTTCTCTATATCCGACTTTATCGAAACAAACGTTCGTCATGCCGGCCCTCGTTGGGAAAAGCGTTTTGAGAAGGTTTTAGCGTCAGCTCATTCCGTAAGTTTTGCTTGCGAAGATAAATATCTTGGCCATGACATGCTTTATCGCTTCTCAAACTATGTTATGCATGGCAGCGCCGTTATGCGCGGCAAGTTCCTGACCACGGAGCCGCATTTGATGGCCGTTTGGCATTCCAGAAGCGAATCAATGCCAGGAGGACCAGCTGATTTTATTGATAGATGGTCGAATATCAGCACATTGCACCTCATAGATTTGGATGAAATAAGCAATTCTGATGGTGCTGTTGAAAAAATAGATCCTGCTTTGGTCACAAAACAGCAAGGTTCCATCTCCTTTGACCCATTTATAGCTAAATCTCCAGATCGTGTTATAAGATGCATGATGTTTTCTGATCTTTCAGGGTACAGCAAACTGCAAGACGAGCACATACCTTCGTTTCTCGACTTCTTAGATAAGCTGAATAAAGCGATGGAAAAAATCGGCGTTGATCTTGAGTCTCTGAATACGTGGGGCGATGCGGTATTTGCCGTTGCTGATAGCGCAATCAAGATAGCTGATTTCGGACTTCGATATTGCGATATCATTGAGACGCTCGGAAAGAAGTATCCGGAGTTTCCTTTCCCTATAAGAGCCAGAATTTCGCTACACTCAGGGCCCGTATTTATAGCTATGGATCCGTTTATAAAGAAAATGAACTTCTACGGAGGTCATATAAACAGGGCCGCGCGACTTGAGCCAGTTACGACTGTAGGACAGGTGTACGCGACTCAACAATTCGTGGCTTTGCTGCACGGAGAGACTAACGACGAGCGCAACGAATTTATCCAGAAGGGGCTGAAATACTATGAGAGATACTCTACGGAGTATGTGGGCCTGATTGCGTTGGCCAAAAGTTTCGGTCAGCAGGAAGTGTATCACCTGAGATGGAGCTAATATCGTTCTCCTAACATGAAAAAAGTGTGTTATTAAAGCAACATAACAGAAGAACTTGAAACAAGTTAGCTTGAAAGTTAAAATTGTTTTGAATAAAGTTTAAGATAAGTTTTTGTTGTAATAGGAGAAGATCACGAAAAAATAGCGTTTATAGGGCTTCTAGGCTTAGCATCATATGCTGTAGCAGAAGATCAGGTTGTGGTAGGCAGCGCAACAACTCCCGTTGTAGTGGAGGAAGAAGCTGCATCCACTGTCGGCCAGCATGGATTTTACTACGCATTGGGTCTATTGCTGTGCAATTCCGGTGAGAGAGTAGAGTATTACGATATTAGGGGATTGCGCACTGTAGAATCAAATGGTTTTGGTACCCGTTTGGGCGCAACGCTTGCTCTTGGTTATCAGTTTATGCCACAAAATCGTCCATATTGTATTGGCTTGGAAATCGGAAGCGATTTTTCACCACGTCATGAGGAAACAGACTCACATAAAATTGATCCGAATCGTAGTGGAGCAACAGAAAAATACTATGATCTGAAGACAACAAGAAATGGATTTAGGCCATTTGTTGCTCTTAGAGGAGGATATGTTAACTACGATCATAAATTTATGGTTTATATGAAAGCAGGTATGTCATATGCAGATTCAAAGGAAACTTATACAGAGTTAGTCCTTAATAGTGATAGATCGGCTTATGTTGAGGGAGCTTCTCATACAGTAAAGTGCAGTTATTGGATGCCAATTATTGCATTAGGATTGGAGAAATCCTTTACGAATAACTTTACTTTAAGAGGGGAAGCAGAATATAGATTTGCTAAGACAAAGGAGAGGAAATATAGTGGTGGAGATGCGACTAAGTTAACACAAAAAGGAACAATTAACGTTCGAGTATTGTTCTGCCACAATATTCGCCTCGGACAATAACCTTTATAGATATACAAAGTAGAAAGAACCGCCTCCTTGGCGGTTCTTCTTTTATGCAGAAAACAAAAAATATCATTTATTCAGAAAAGCCCATTTGTAAGAAAGAGTTTTGTTAATTTTGGCTTACTAAGCAATATGATCAATTATTAATAGCTCTAGACTAGCTTAAAAAGGACAATTTCTGAGATTAGTTAATAACAATTTGTAAATGTATATCAATCGTGGATTGACGATTTTCGGAGGTTTTTCATGCCGTTCCGGATGGTAAAGACGAAGCTTATTTCGGCCGTTCTTACAAGAGGCGAACGAGAGGAGATACTAAGCGGGAAAACACTTCCTTTCCTTCCGTCATTCTGAGCAGAGCGAAGAATCTAGATCTGTTGTGATGTTGGGCTTTTTTATTATTGTTTTTTGAACTGGATCCTTCGGTCGCTTTGCTCCCTCAGGATGACGAGAGGGAAAAGGGCTCCTTTAGGATATCGAGGAGGCGCAGGAGGCGAGAGAGAGGGCGTAAGATAATTATGAGATGCCCTCACCAGAGACTGTAAGAAAAGCCTAAAACCACCCCTTCGTCATTCTGAACGACCGTAGGGAATGATAAATCTCGGCAGTCTGTTGCTATCTCCTCATCGTCATTCTGAGCAACGCGAAGAATCCAGTTATAAAGATTCATTCTTTCTTAACCATTCTTCCTTAAAATCGGCGTATACAGAATCGGAGATCGTCGTCATGTTGAAGTCATTCAAATCCATCCTGCAAAAGTTGACGGGGGGGGGAATTTTCTTTTACATCAAGCCTTACGTTTCCGAAAGTGCCACAGAGGCGGCATATTAATCGAATTTACCTTCAGTATTCCACTTTGTATTATGCTCCTCTTTTTTGTTTCTGATCATTACCGATTTTATGAACTAAAAAATAAAGTAAAAATGTCTACGTATCTTGCTGCAAGTATGATTCAGCACGTTGGAAATAACAGAACTGACAAAGCATTGACCAAGGATGATTTCGGAAGAATAGCATGGGCGAGTTGCCTGAATTTTTTTCACACAAAGTCTATGTGTACTCCGTGGCCATTCAAAATTTATTACGCTATGGTCGTTGATTGGGTAAAGCGAGTTAACAGCAACAGTTATCAATTTCAACTTTGTTATGCAACAACTTATAGAGGTACGTCACCATTAACATTAAATAGGGATTGCGAGAGTGTAAAAACAATAACACTGGCTGAAGTACAAGAAAAAGATCCCGAGCTGGTTTGTGATAAAGATGGAGAAGAGCAAGTTTGCATAGAATGTTGTTACAGATCAAACATTTTTGATAAAAGCAAACTTGGATTTTTTATATTGACTCCGAAACCATATAAATCGCTAGAGTATCAGACAAACAATTATTTTACTTACCGAATGGTATTTACTCCAAAGCCGGGGTTGTTTCCTGCTAAAAATTCCTAAAAAATTTAGTGAATCGCTAAAGGTACGAAAAAATTATATAAAATTATATCAAGTTAACACATTGAAATATAATGTTTTTCAAAAATAGTCCTTGCGCAATTCAAAAAAATATCTCATTATAAAAATACCAAGAGCATTAGAAAAACAGAAACGGAGAAATAAAGTGATTAATTTGCTAAAGCATTTTAATAACAGGCGAGCTATGCCTGAATCCATACTTTTTTATCATTCGGCGAATGACCCGAGGTGGACGCCATGCAACTATGAGGCGATATCGCAAGAAGGTTTTCAGAAAAACGTAATTGCGTTTCGAGCGATAAGTCTTATATCGCGCGGTATTGCGTCAATTCCCATGAGTTTGAAAGCGGCAGCTTTTAATGAAAACGAAAAACTGCGAAATGAATTGAATAATTTGTTGAATCGGCCAAATCAATGGCAATCGAGAGGCTCTTTCTTTGAGCACCTCGTGAATTATTTGTTGATTTCCGGAAATGCGTTTATTCATTGCGGTGAAGCGCATCAATTTACTTGTTTGCGTACCGACCGTGTGCAAATTATTTCGAATCCAGCAAAAACCGCTGTCGATTTTTATACTTATAACGTCGATTCATCACAATTTAAGATTGAAAAAGAAGATTTGTTGCATTTGAAGTTTTTTAATCCGCTAAATGATTGGTATGGATTGAGCCCATTGCAAATCGCCTCTCGCGCAATCGATCAGCACAACGCAATGTCTAATCATAATCTCGCGATTTTGCAAAATGGAGGCAGGCCATCTGGCTGTTTGATGATAAAAACGGGCTCAGAAAATCTGACCGAAGAGCAAAGAGAACAACTGCGCAGTGACGTGAGAGACGCATACGCGGGAACGTTGAATGCCGGGAAAATCATGGTTTTGGAAGGCGACTTCGAGTGGAAAGAAATGGGATTATCGCCAAAAGATTTGGATTTTGCGACGGGAAAAGATCTCACGACGCGAGAAATCGCGCAGGCGTTTGGCGTTCCTCCAGTTCTTGTTGGCTTACGTGGTGATTCGGGTTTCGCGAACTACAGAGAAGCCCGTTTGCACTTGTGGGAGGATACGATTTTGCCGTTGGCCGAGCTTATTAGGCTTGAACTCAGCAATTGGATGTCTCGAAAATTTGAAACAGAAGTGGAAATTGTGTTCGATTTGGATAGTGTTCATGCTCTCACTTCCAGACGGGATATTTTGTGGCAGAAAATTTCATCGGCGGACTTTTTAACTACGGATGAAAAACGCGAAATATTGGGTTTTCCGCCTTTGAATGCAGATCAGAAAGCTGAAGCGAAATTAAGCGAAAAATCGAATCAAGAATCGAACACAAAATCGCAAAATAAAAAGAAGGAAAGGAGTATGAAATAAATGAAATTTTTAACTTCACGCATCGAAATTAAGTCCTTGAAAGATAACGGAGAAATTTTGGGTTATGCAAGTGTGTTCAATGTAAAGGACGGATACAACGACGTAACTTTGCGAGGAGCCTTTGCTAATGCCGTTGACAATTTTAAGGCGGGAAGACGTCCGAAGTTGTTGTGGCGGCATGACGCAAGTGCTCCAATCGGAGTTATAGAGGAAATGTATGAAGACGAACACGGGCTATTTATACGCTGTCGTTTGCTACTTGAGATAGAAAAAGCGAGAGAAGCATATGCTCTTCTTAAGGGTGGTGCTATAGATGGTTTTTCGATCGGATACAAAATAAAAGACAGCTATTTTTATAATGGCGCACGATATTTGGCGGATATAGAACTTTTGGAAATTTCAATTGTTACGTTTCCCGCATGTAAGGAAGCGACAATCGAAAATGTAAAGAATGATGAAAGGCAACCTGCTGATATTTCAGTCTGTATCGAGCTTATCAAAAACATATCAAACAAAATAAAACAACTAACGAAAGGAAAAAAATAATGGATAAAATGAATAAAGAAATTCAATCAGCAATTTCAGAACTTAATGAGAATATAGACACATTTATAAAAGATAACAAAAAGGATATTGAACAAATGAAAGTAAAAATGTTTAACGAAGCGGCGCTTCCGTTGGCGAAAATAAACGGCGATAATGAGAGTTATCAAAAGGCGGATTTTTCAAATTATATAAGAAACGGCGTTGATGATTTTTTCAAAAAATCTCTCAATAGTGGTACGGGTGAAGCCGGCGGATATTTTCTTCCGAGTTCGATTGTTGAAAAAGTAAATAATCGGATGAAGTTTCTTTCACCAATGCGCAGTATCGCAAAAATTATGACGATTTCCAGCAACTCAATTGATATGCTGGTCGATT
This sequence comes from uncultured Pseudomonadota bacterium, assembly GCA_902796155.1. Classification (GTDB taxonomy): domain Bacteria; phylum Pseudomonadota; class Alphaproteobacteria; order UBA3830; family UBA3830; genus BNWE01. Next base: position 10,730 of record CADBNZ010000015.1, on the reverse strand, counting down.
CGAAAAATCCTGATGCAGGATGGGCAGCTGAAACAGAGGAGGAAAGAGCGGAAACCGATTCTCCGGAAATTCAGAAAATAAAAATACCGGTGCATGAAATTTACGCAAAGCCAAAAGCTAATCAACGATTGCTTGACGATTCGCAAGTTGATGTTGAAGATTGGTTGATAACAAAAATTTCTGAAAAAATCGCGACATTGGAAAACTCTGCCTTCGTAAATAGAAACGGTACAGACAAGCCAAAAGGATTTTTGAATTACGATATGGTAGAAACTGCGGAGGAAATTGAAATCGGAAAATTGCAATGTTTCAAGACAGGAGCAAACGGAAAATTTGCCGATGATGAATCTGCGCTAAATTTGTTAATTGATGTGGTTTGTTCCATAAAACCGATTTATGCGAAAAACGCAAAGTGGGTTATGTCAAGATCTGCGCTGTCGAGTGTAAGAAAATTAAAGAACAAAGACGGTGTAGCTTTGTGGCAACCTTCGATTGCAGAAGCAACTCCATCTATGCTGCTTGGTTATCCAGTGATTTTGGATGATGACATGCCGGCTTTGAAGGAAGGGACTCAATCCGCTTCAATTGCGTTCGGTGATTTTTATTCGGGCTATCAGATTGTTGATCGTCAGGGACTGAAGATAATCAGAGATCCATATACATCAAAGCCTTTTGTTGAATTTTACGCAAGTAAGCGCACAGGCGGAGCTGTTGTCGATTTTGAAGCGATCAAAGTTCTCAAATTTGAAGAATAATCGACGATCGGCAACAAAAATATTTAAAATTTTACTGATATGAAGCGGGAGATGGGAAGATGAAATTGATTTTAGTTGAACAACCTACGGAAAAAGAAACAAAAAATTATCTCAGGATTGATCATGATTTTGATGATGATCTGTTAAAAATGCTCATAAAATCAACAAGAACAGCCATGGAATCGATTATTCAGAAATCCATAATGGCTCAAACTTGGGAATACACAATAGACCATCGTTCGGTAAGCAATTCGAGAAGCGAAAAAAGAGATATAGCGCACGTTTCTTGCGGTGTTGTTACAATTCCACTTCCTAAATCTCCGGTTGTGGAGGTGCTGAGCGTAAAAATGAGAGGAGAAACGATGAAAACAACCAATTATTCTCTCGAAAAAATAGGGAATAAATGCTGCGTAATTTTAAATTGTAAAAGTATGGCTTCTAAAAAAGTAAATTACCCGATTATCATAAAATACAAAGCAGGCATTTCTGATCAAGCAGAAAATATTCCTTATCAATTAAAGTTGGCGAACCTTATGTTGGTGGCTAACGCTTATCAAGAACGATATTCATATTCGCAAAATAACGTTATTTCTCAAAGTGTTAAAGAGTTACTTATGCCGTTTCTTAATTTGAGAATTTTTTAGGGGGATAAAATGTTTCACAAACAACTATTCAATACAAAAATACAAATAGAAAGGTTGAATGAAAAATTATCGGATGATAATCGATGGGTTTCTGAATATATTTTTTGGAAAGAAATGTGGGCTTCGGTTACATTAAAATATATATCATCTAAACGGGTGCTATACCTATTCGCAATAAAATGGAAGAAAGATTTTTCTCAAAAATTTCGAGTAAAAATCAATGAAAAAATTTTTATGCCAACACAATCTGCAATTGTTGAACCTGCGAGTGATACGATTCTGTTTCATGCGGCTTTGGTGCAATAAAAAATAAGGAGAAAAACAATGATACCTTGGGATTTCGGTATAATTCGAGCAATAAAGGAGCTTTTGGGAATTTCAATATTTCCTTCAATGCCTCCGGAAGATATGAAAAAAAGTCCGTACATAATTTTTGAGCTGAAAGATATTTTACAAGGGAAAAATCTTTTGTATCGTGTCAGATTTACTTTAACGCTCATAGATAACAATGAAGGAAAAAATTTAGAGATTCTGAAAAGTATTATAAAAATTATCAGAAAGGAACTTACTCTTAAACAAGGTAATTTCGTGATTGGTTCAGCAAGAATGAAAATAGAATCCGTGGAAAGCAAAGGAATTAATTTGATTATAAATTTCGCAGCTTTGCTCCAATTGAAAGCAATATATGAGGATGGAGAAACAGAAAATGAATGATGATGAAAATGACTATAACAAACTGATGGATGAATTGGCAGAGAGCATGGAGTATTTGTCGCGAACAACTCCTACAACAATGCCTGAATGGATGGATTAAAATGAGCGAAACAAATTTGATTCTTGGATTGGTCGGAATGCCACCTGAAAGCGCGAGAAATTGTACGCAGATAATTTCACCAATTCCTAACGGAGAATTTCAAAAAACTGTAAATGGAGAATCTGTTTTTTTGAAATCAAATGAATTGAAAAAATATAAAAGCACAATAACGTGCAAAGATGTAAACACTCCGATAATTGATAAAATTTGGATTGGTTCGCAAATAAATGTCGGGTGCATACAAAATTTGTGGCAGTCGATAGAGCCGGGAAAAACGGAAGTTATATTGATTCGGCCTCCTGTAAAAGATTCTGTAGGAGTGCTCAATGAGGAAGGAAAAGAAATTCCCTTTGAACTTGAATCGGACAATAAAGTGAAAATCGCCAAGGTTTATGAAGAGAAAGTTTTCGTATATTTTCGTCCTTGGTTGACTATGCAAGTTACAAATTTTCAGTTAGAAACAAATGAATGGGGAATGTCGGGAGGATGGAAACTGGAGCTAGAAGAGGTTTGAAAAATAACCTCTCCTACTACTTTTTAGTTATTGGCATTAATGATTTTAAATTTTTTATGCTGCTTGCAAATTTACTTCTTTTTTGCGTTTTGATTTTTTATTTTCGCTATAACCTAAATAAAGAGTACATGGAATTAAAATAATAGCACCAACGATTACATTTAGACCCGGCAATTCTGCGAAAAATAGAAATCCTGCAAGAGCGGAAAAGAGAAATTCTAAGTATCTGTATGGAGCCAAAGCTGAAAGATCGGTTGCTGCGAATGCTCTGAAAATGAAGTACTGCATCAAATTGGCGAAAGCTCCGTACAGCAACAACATGGATAGCTCGAAAGGCGTTGGATTTTCCCAAACGAGAGCGGCGGGAACGATTGTAAGCGCCGTTGTAACTAATGAAAAATATAGCAACATCGTAATTTTGCTGTCGGTATCTACCATTTTTTTAATCATGATATCTTGAACAGCAAATAAAAATGCGGAAGCGGCCGGAATTAAATAAACAAGTTTAAAAGAGAAGGAAATGCCGCTGTCATACATCGTCACGAATGCTAATCCGATAAATCCGATTCCGGTTGCGCACCATCTAGCCAATGATACGGATTCATTTAGGAATATCATTGACAGAACTAAAACGAAAAGAGGGATCGTCCATAAAATTGTTACGACTTCTACGATTTGCAAGTGAACGAGGGCGGAGTTGTAGAGATAAAAACTGACCGCGCCTAAAACCCCTCTCATTATATTTGTGGTTAATTGCTGAGTTTTAAATACGGCTGCACCTCTTGAGAGAGCGAATGGCAGCAAGGTGACGAATCCAAAGAAAAATCTGAAAAAGATGACTTCGACGGGGTCCAAACGTTGGCCGATATGCTTTGCGATTACATCGTTTGCGCAACTGGTTACCATCATGAGTGAAAGAAATATAACGCCCTGACAGTATCCTTTTTGGTTTAAAAAATTCAGCATGAAAACTCCGTAACTATTTTGAAGTTAACGAATATTACAATATTTTTTTAGGAGATAAAAGATGAAATTTCTGTTTGATTGGTGTCAAAAATTCGATGAAGAAAAAAGAGAATGGAGAAGTGACGCAAAAGTATTATCGTTAGAAATTTTTCAGCGCGAATGTTGTTTTGCGTCGGCAAAAGTTTCGATATTTCTCACGAATCCATCATTATCTTTTTCAAAAAAGTACGCAAAAATCGGTGTGCAATTAGATGATAACTCGCCAAAAGTCGATTTGTTATTTTCAGGACGAGTGGTTTCGTTTCCTATCGCTTTTGGAAAATCATGTGTGCAGTTGGAACTTATATCCGAGCCGGAAAATTATCAAAATCAGCTGGACGAATTTTTGCAGAAAAATATTGGGCAATATCAAAGAGTTAATAAACATCAATTTGTGCGAGATGCTTTTAATTTCGATGATTTATTTTTTAGCGAAGAAGATTTGAATAATCCGACAATTTTTTTGGAAGGAGGAACGCATTGTTTTTATTGGGACATGAAAAACGGAAAGCTGTCGCTTTCCGATATCAATCAAGGCGAAAAAAATATAGAAATTTGCGAGCGCGACATCTTAGAAAAATCGATGAATATTTCTTTAGCTCGCGAACCATATAAAAAAGTGAGTATAAGTTTGACTGCGAAATGGACTCAATATTTATCCGGACTTATAGATTTGTATCCTTTTATCGCAAAGAAATTTTCTGATGGCATAATTTGTTCTTTAACGAATATAAAAAGCAAAATCAGAAAATTATGCGACTTACACAATGATGGATATGATCTATTGTCGTGCACTGTGAAAGAAACGGATCCAACAAAACTGATTCCTTTAAAAACTTTTCCGATGACTTCCGCAAAATTTACGTTGGCTGTTGAAGAATCTCCGAAAAAAGTCGAAGTGGCATTCAGAAAATTTTATTTTCACGGAGAAATGTTACTTAACTGGAGACGAAAACAAAGACGCAGCGAAAACGTAAATCTGAATATCATTAATACAAATATTGATTATGGTCGCGAGAAAAAAATTTTTTTGAGATTAAATTCTATCCAATTGCCAAAACAATATCCGAATTGGAATTTTTTTGCACGTTACAAACCCGGCGACAGAATTTTATTTGATGGTTTTGTTTTTGAGTGTAAAGAAAATCATTTTTCCGGAAATTCCTTTGATGAAAAAAAGTGGAATAAGTTAGAAAAAATACCAGATGCTCTTGTCAATGACAGTTGCGAATCATTTTTTGGAACGGAAAGAGGAAAAAACGCAATAAAATACGCTTTGCAAAGTGCAATTGCGCTCATGAATTATTCAGCGAGATATGTTGAAGTAAGTTTTTGCGTTGATGCGACTAAATTTTTTCATATAACTATCAATGACCAGATTACATTGATAGACAGGCGCTTCGAAGGCGGAAAAATAACGGGAAAAATCGTAAAAATCAGGCTATTGGCGAAGGCAAACAAAAAAATTATGCAAATAACAATCGCTAGCACTTTAGGAAAACAGATTGCTAATTCGTTAGAGCAGATAAATACATATATAGATACTTTAAAAATTTCCGATGATGAAGAAAGTGAAACAAAAATTGATTTGCGAGATATCGTTAAAGATGTAGAAGTGATAAATCCGCCTGAGGAACAAGAAAAAATTTTGGCGCAAATACCTGCAAAAAGTATTTCAGAGTTGGAATCGCGATTAAAAAAGCATTCAACAAAAATAAGGTTATCTCTTGCACCGCAAAATTTTGGATATACGAAATCAAAACAACTAAATCTTCCAGAACTTTTGCTTAAATAAAAATAGGAGAATTAATTATGTCATTAATAAGAGGGATTCGTTCGATGGTTCGTGAATATCCACGCGATGAAAGAGGTCGGACCGAACAAAATGAAAATGTCGTGTCAAGCGTTGTGTTAGAGACCTCCGACGACGAAGATTTTTACGTAAAAATTGCCAATGCATGGCCGGAATCGATTATATTATCCGGTCGAATAATTGCGGAGAAAAATTTTGATTCGGCATTGTTTGCGGAAATTAGCAATGGGATGGCAAGCCTCGGAAAAAATTACGTGTATTCGGCTCCTTTGTTTCATTCCGCTTCTGAAATAAAAAGCAAAGATAATTTCTGTTCACGAATTTGTATTAAATATGAAAACGTCGGAGAATTTTTGATGAATAATAAAACGAACTCTTTTTGCGGAAATTCTTTCGATGACTATGAGATGAAGTTTGAAGCCGATGATTTTGTTTTTGTGCGTGAATTTCCAAAATTATCTGCATCAGTTCCTGAAAAATTGGCGGGAACTTCAGGCAGTACGCAAACGGCGACGCATCATTTGTATCCTTATGGTGGATTTTTCAGATATGGAGCTCATTCGGAGGAGATGGAAGCATGTTTTTTTCAAGTCATAGCAGAAAAATCGAAAACGGCGATAAGAATCTTGCGCTCTAAAAAGATATTTGCGAGCCTGTCGGAAGGCATAAAACTTGATTTTCCGCAAGGAACTCCGCAGCAAAAAAGTGTATATGATGGATTATTGGGCGGAGAAAGTCGGATTTTTTTAACTAACAAAATTACAAGTGAAGGTTGTGTATACAAAAGTAATTCAGTTCATCATATTTCCGCGACAAACTTAATCAAAATAAATTTTATAAAAGAGGAGGAATAAAAAATGGATTTTTCAGAACAAGATTTAGATACTTTATCGAGAACGATATACGGAGAAGTGCGAGGGGAATTTTATAAATTCGGATTGGCTCCATTAATCGCAGTTGCGAATGTAGTTTTTAATAGGAAAAAGAAAAAATTCGCGAAATCCATTCATGAAGTTTGTAAAGCTCCTTACCAATTTTCTTGTTGGAATAAAAACGATCCGAATTTTTTTGAAGTAAACGCGGCTGATAAAAATTCATTAGTTTTTCGCAAATGTTGGGAAGTTGCGGAAAATATTTTGACGGAAAAATGGCCTGATTTGACAGATGGTTGCGACCATTATCACGCAAGAAGCATAAAGCCATATTGGGCAGTTTATAAGGAGCCAAAAAGGATTTTCGGAACGCATTTTTTTATGCGCTTAGATGAAATAAAAAAATTATCGAATATAAAATTGAAAGGAAAAAACAATGAAAGAGATTTTTGAAAAAATAGTAGTAGATTCCGCGGAAAAAATCGCAAATAAAATTACAAATGGTATTACGAACAATCAAAATGAAGAAAATTTTGTGCCCATAAAATCGGAAAACCCGCAATCAATATCAAATCAAATTTATGAACAGCAACAAATGACATCGCATAATATAGGAGTAATAAATGCGTACAGTAAAAATAAAAGACTAAATTTGATGGTTATAGGAGCGGCTTTGGGATTGGTTTTTTGCTTAATGGTTCTTACAACCTATAAGGGAGATTTGCCGGGAGAGGTCGTTGGTATTATATCAACCGTTTCCGGCATTTTCGGCGCATGTTTAAAGGACGCATATAGTTTCGAGTTTGGCTCTTCGCGCGGAAGCAAAGACAAGGACGACAAAATATCAAACGCAATTTTGGAAAGACTGAAAAAATGAGGGAATAAGGGGGGTGATAAAGCGCTTTAGTTTACGTCAACGGAGATTCTTCAGAGATATTTGAGGAATCAGAGAATTGTCTCTTCCTAGTCATTCTGAGCGCGGCGAAGAATCCAGGTGAAGAGGGGTGGTTTTTGTCGGTTTTTGAACTGGATCCTTCGGTCGCTTTGCTCCCTCAGGATGACGTGAAGATGAGAACGGTTCTAAGAATGATGCAAAGGAAAGAATATCCCTCAAAATGAGGATAGGTGGGGTGTATGAATGGGAGAAAGTCGCAAATATCATTTTTGGGACTTTGATTATCTCATACAGAAAAGATCATGAAATGACTTTCGCAACGTGGTCAGCCATCCTCCTCACATCTTCTCTTGACTAAAGACTGTCTCTGCTCGATACTGTCTCACAATATTCAAATAGATAATATGTATGGAGTAAACGTGCCATGGGATTTAATTGCGGAATAGTCGGGTTACCAAATGTCGGAAAATCAACACTTTTCAATGCTCTTACAGAAACCGCGGCCGCGCAAGCAATGAATTATCCTTTTTGCACTATCGAACCAAACGTTGGCAGAGTGGCAGTTCCAGATTCGCGTCTCTTTAAACTTGCCGCCATAGCTTCCAGCGCAAAAACCATTCCAACGCAAATCGAGATCGTGGACATAGCCGGATTAGTCAGGGGAGCCAGTCAAGGAGAGGGGCTTGGCAACCAATTTCTGGGGCACATACGAAGCACCGACGCGATACTTCACATTGTCAGATGCTTTGAAAACGGCGATATAACTCATGTTCACGGAAGTGTTGATCCTATTCGTGACATCGAAGTAGTTGAAACAGAGCTTATGCTGGCAGACTTGGAGAGTCTGAAAAAGCGCGAAGGCAATATCTCGAAAAAAAATAATTCTGAGTTTGCAGATGAAAAAAATTTTTTGGCCAAAACAATTGAATGGCTTGAGTCAGGCAAGCTCATAAATCAGCTTCAATTGACGTCTGAAGAAGAGATTTTCGCGGCAAATATGCACCTGATTACAAAAAAGCCGATTTTGTACGTGTGCAATGTAAATGAAGATGAGATTGTATATGGAAATGCTATGACGCAGAAGGTCGATGATCTCGCGAAAAGTCGGCACGCTCAAACCGTAATAATTTCGGCGGAAATAGAATCAGAAATAGCGGTTATCCAAGATGAAAACGAAAAAAATGAGTATATTCAAGCGCTTGGACTTACTGAATCGGGACTGGCAAGAGTCATAAGGGGCGGATATAACTTGCTCGATCTCATAACTTTCTTTACAGCAGGACCAACTGAGGCGCATGCGTGGACAACGGCTCGAGGCTCAAAGGCTCCGACGGCAGCAGGCGTCATACACACGGATTTTGAACGAGGTTTTATCTGCGCGGAAACGATTAGCTATGACGATTATATCGCTTGCAATGGCGAGTCAGGAGCAAAAAACGCCGGAAAAATGCGTCTTGAGGGAAAAGATTACGTCGTAAATGACGGTGATATTTTTCATTTTCGATTTAATGTCTAAACAAAAAACGGCAAAAATATCAAAAATCTTTGCATTATTTTTATAAATTAACTTTTTATTTACTTATTAATAGTAAAATTGCCGAGTAAGTGTGAAAAAGCGTCAATATATTGAGGGATTTTCTATGAAAAAGGCAAATGAAAACAAATCGAAAGAATTATTGAAGAAAAAACACTTGTATGCCATCTCTTTTATTATGTGCATTTGCTTTTTCATACTTCTGTGCTGCGATAATTTCTATCAGAGAAGCGTTTTACCGAGATTTTTATATACGCTGACCAAAACTCAGCAAGATAACTGGATCATAGGGACAATGAATGGTGGACTGCTGGGAGAGAAAGACTATCGCTGGAAAAAACATACCACGGATTATTTTTTGAGGAATGTAAAGGCGGCCGAAAAAGTTGTTGAAGTTGGAACAAGTAACGGATATTACACAAATCTTTTTGCAAAACTTGTCGGAGAAAAAGGAAAGGTTTTTGCATACGAAATTAACGATAAAGCGCGCGAACTTACGAAATTATCGTTGAAAATGAATGACTTATACGGTGTCGTTGATTTGAAACCTTTGGCAATCGCTGATAAAAACGGTTTTATAGATATTGTACGTCCTGCCGATAAAAATAGAAGTTGCTGGAATTTTATATGCGGAACGTCAAAGAAATGTCATTCGCCGTATAATATTGAAATACCATGCGTTGCGCTGGATGATGAGCTCAAGAACGAAACGAACGGCATTGATTGGATGAAAATAAACGCTTGGGGATTCGAAGGACTGGTCATCAAAGGCGCAAAAAGAGTTATTGAGGGCTCTCCAAATTTGAAAATCGTTATGAGATGGTCCACGAAACGAATGATTAAGCATACCGATATTTCGAATTTGATAGATGAACTGCATTCGTACGGTTTTAAATTTTACAGAATTCCAAATACAACAAATATTTTGGGAAGAGAATTGTCAAAAGAAGAGCTGATGACTACGGAAATGACTGATTTGTTATTGGTTCGAGATAAGAAAAACTAATAGGCTCTAGACCAATATCTTGTTGAGGATGTATGGTATAAGGCATGAGATACAGCAGATTAATCAGATATAAGATCAAAAAAATAATTGAATATTTCAGTGAAGACATAACGGCAAGTTCGGCGGCGAAAATTTTGAAGTTGAATCGCAAAACGGTGAACAGCTATTACAACGAGTTTCGGAGACTGATATTAGAGCATTCACTGCATTAACAGAAGAAAGAATTAGGCGAATTTGAGTTAGATGAAAGCTACTTTGGAGAGCGACGAGTCAGAGGCAAACGAGGTCATGGAGCGGCTGGGAAAACATCGGTTTTTGGGCTTTTGAAAAAAAACGGGAAGGTATTTTTAACAATCGTTCCGAACTGTTCTCGAGAAGTGCCGATTATTCAGGGGAAAATTCTTGAAGGCTCAACGATTCACACTGATGGTTGGAAAGCCTATGACGGTCTGATTTTGAATGGTTACACCCATTATCGAGTATTTCACCTTGAAAATGCATTCGCTCGCGAAAAGTCTCATGCTAACAGCATCGAGTGCTTTTGGAGCTATGCTAAAAGACGCTTCTCAAAATTCAACGGTTTAACTGATGACATCTTGCATTTAAAAGAAAGTGAAGATCTATTTAATCATAGAGATGACGATTTTGCTGCTTTCGTTGCAAAATTGTTCTTTGTAAAAAAGTAAAATCAAAAAAGATACTGATCTAGAGCCAAAGATTAATAGGTTTTATTTCATGTTTTTGCCGCAGGATATGACATAATCAATAGTTTAGATTCTGTTCTCGATGAATCGCATCTTAGCAACAGAATCCGAACGATTTAGTAGGAAAAGAGTCGAGTAATCGTCTAAGTTAATCGAACTATTTATTAAACAGGG
>CADBNZ010000014.1 GCA_902796155.1 uncultured Pseudomonadota bacterium | reverse complement strand
TTTTTCGGTATGCTTAAAAACGCCACAAAATTTAATCCGAACCTCGCTTTCAACTCTTGACTTAAACCACGGTATCTTGCAGCGGGGGATCACTTATTGGTCTAGGCCATCTCCGTTTTGCAGGACGCACTCCCGATTCCATACTGCCCAAAGATGGCCATTTTCACGCCGGTATCTTGTTTTAAATCTTTCATCAGCGGAAATTATTTTCATGGCTTATTCTTCTTCCGGTATTGAAATCTTGAATCTTACTTTCCCAGGAGTAATTGTGCATGCAGGTTTAAATAATTGCTGATACTCAGATAAGAAATACGCATATTTGTGCTCATCAATGGAGTATGTTGTTTTGATGTAGTCTCGGCGGTGTACCTCAGGAATGGTTTTGATAATTTCTTCCATCAACTGGCTATCCCAGGTAACTTTTTTCGGCACCTCAGCAACAATCTGAAATCCGTTTTCAATGGCCTGTGTCTTTATTTTCACGCCGTAAATTTTCTTTGATCGTCTCAGAAAAACGCGAATCTAAAGCATCATCAAGTTTCTCTTTAAGGTCTTTAGCATGACTTAAAAGTTTGGCTACCTGTTCGCAGAGATCGGCAAGATTACAAACTTGCAAACGACTTAATTCCTTAACGTCCAATGTTTCAATTGTAGATAGATTTTTTCCCATCAACTTCCTCCTATAGTTATTAACTAAAAACCGATCTTTAGTCTTATATAAATAATTAATTTGCTGGATGTTTTGTCTGATAACTCAAAAAAATAACTGAACGAGAAATACCAATAATCTTCGAAGTATCAACAATAGAATGATTAGCTAATAAGCTATACATCAATCTGTATTTAATCGGCACTTCATCCATACGAGAAATTTCGATATGCCTTTCAAGAATGATTTTATAAGCTTCAAAAGCATTATCTGTTTCCTAGTTTTGGCTTTTATCGACGTAAACTTAAGATTTGTTTTCCGCAATACGCTTCTTTCTTGAATAGGCTTTTTGCAAATTAATACTGTAAGTCTTTTAAAACTTTTCTGATAAAATAACCCAAAGTTACTATAATTGGAATTAAATTTACTAATACATGAAAAAACTTTGCACATTAACTCCTGTTTAGATCTTCGAGCTCAATGGAATGAAAGATAGTTTTATGCTTTAAATACTTCGCGAGCATTTTTACGTTTGAAACGGTTCTGATATCAACTCCATCATATCTGTTCATAAACGCGATCCTAAAAAATATCATCAGTATGAGAAATTTTTAAGGCCGGGGAAATCGAATTTGTTTTTTTAGGTCGAAAATAGCTAAAACAGCTTATTGAAAAATAAGGATTGTTTAAGACTTGATCGAAAGTGATATTTTTAAACACAAATCAATGTGACTTTTTCTCCTAATCGATATTGGCCTGAATATTTTGAGGATAGAAGAAATTGTTCGCTAATCTCCTTACCATACAATGTTGCTACTTTCTTTTTGATTATGAATATGGCTTGTTTTACCTGTTTTTCAGGTTCATCCGATTGAGAACTTGCTGTATCCAAAAGGTTCAATATCTGAAGAGTATTTAGCCTCTGAAATGTCGAATCAATATATCCGTTCAAGTGTTGTTTAAGAAGAATTTTTAAAATCTTCTGCTGCAGTAAAGATTTTTATCTATTAATTTTTCATTATTTAAGAAGACGCAGTTGTCTTTCAAAGAAACTACGAGAAAATCATTTTTTAAATTATGTTTAGCAACTTTTTTGTTATCAACTCTGATGCGTATTTTGTTGTAGAGACGTTTAAAAATACTGAATATCCTGCTGTTATCAGCCGATACTGATAGTGTTGTTTTTTTGTTTTGTACGACTTTTTTTTTGCATAAAAAATCCATTCCCTCAATAAAATTGCCGGTTGTGTCCTCTAATTACAACTTTAATGGATACCCTCATCGGCTAAATCCTATGGTTCCAAGTCCCGCTTGGAAAGCAGATTAAAGGAGTGAATTCTCTCAAAACTCCGATATCTTGAAATCATCAATTTTATGATGAACTTCTTGGTCTTCTATATATCTTTGCACATCCTGTTCATTGATCGAGCCTACTGTTACTGAAAAATATCCTCTCGACCACACGTGTTGTCCCCAATATCTCTTCCTCACGTGCGGATACTCCTGCTGCAATTTACGACGGCTCTTTCCCTTTATATATTGCACCGATTTCGACACTGATATATGTGGAGGTATTGATACCAACAGGTGTATATGATCAGAGCTTAAGCTTCCGCTCACGATATCTATGTAATTCGCCGCACAAATCCCCCTGATCAGATCTCGACATTTGTTCGCTACTTCTCCTGTTAACACTCGATATCTATACTTCGTACAAAATACTATGTGATACTTTAAATCATATTGCGCTATTACTGTAACTAATGCCTCATTATAATAAAGTATTCGCCTAAAAGCGAGGTTTTTTCACCCATCCCACGGTATGGAAATAAAATAAAGGCTTGTGCAAGAAAGACTCAAACACCAAAGGATCAGAAGAAAAAAAGCACGGAAATTCAGTCCGATAATTGGTACGAAAATCACTAAGGAATATCACGGGCAGGTATATGAAGTTTTGGTTGTGAAAGATGGCTTTGCGTACAACAACGAAATTTATAATTCACTTTCTGCAAAAGCAACAAAAATCGCAGGCACAAGGTGGAATGGTTTAACATTTTTTGGGATTAAAAAATAATGGAACAGGAATTTACACGCTGCGCAATTTACACTCGCAAATCCTGTGAAGACGTTCTTGAGCAGGAGTTTAACAGTCTTGATGCCCAACGCCTAGCGGGAGAGAACTTTGTTACCAGTCAGGTTTATAAAAATTGGCGTTTGGTTTCGAAGCATTACGATGACGGTGGATTTTTTGGTGGAAATATGAATCGACCAGCGTTGAAGGAATTATTCAAAGATATCAAAGCAAGTTTGATCGATATGGTCGTCGTTTATAAAATCGATCGTTTATCTCGCTCGTTGTTTGATTTTTCAAAGATTTTAGTACTTTTTGATAAGTACAACGTCAGTTTCGTTTCGGTAACTCAGTCGTTTAATACGTCCACGTCATCAGGGAAATTGATGCTGAATATTCTGCTAAGTTTTGCTCAATACGAACAAGAGCTTTCCAGTGAGCGTATAAGGGATAAGTTTGCTGCGTCTTTGGAAAAAGGGCATGTGGATGGGAGATGTTCCTCCGTTAACACCTACAAAGATCGAAAACTCATTATTAATGAAAAGGAAGCGAAAATCGTGAAATTCATTTACGATAAGTTTTTACAGACAGAATCCTATTTGGAGGTTGCGGGCATTTTGAACGCTGCTGGATATCGGACGCGGCAAAGAAACGAGAATACTCCTGGTAAGAAGTTCGAACCAAAGGCGATTTTGCGAATTCTCCGAAATCCGTATTACAAAGGCTGTGTTGTTCACAAAGAGAATGTTTATCCCGGTGAGCATGAGGCGATAATCGAAGAATCCGTTTGGAATCAGGTACAGGAGATTTTCAAAAAGCACGAAAAACCTGGTCAAAAGGTGCGCAAGACGACGACTCCGTCATTTCTGAAGGGCTTGTTTATTGCGGAGCTTGCAATGTGCTGATGCGTAAAACTTGCTCCAATAAGCGTGGTTTGCAGTATCGGTATTACACTTGCTCCAATCATCTGAGATACAAGTCCTGCGAGGCTTCACATCACACCATTCCCGCTGGAATCATAGAAAAGCGAATTGTAGAAGAAATCGTTCGCATTCTGAAATCGCCTGAGGTTGTAATGGGGCTAAATCGCATGGCTGAGAAGAACAAAAATATTTCGAAAGCAGATTTGATGACGGCGATAAAAAATCTCAATGATGTTTGGGGGGATTTGTATCAAGCTGAGCAGCGTAAGATCATTCATATGCTGATTAATAAGATCGTGATGCAGGAGAACTGAGTCAAAATTGACCTCAATCTTGAAGGCTTCGATAGTCTAATTATGCGATTAATTTAAGGAGCGAAAGATGGAATTATTAGCACCAGAAGTATTTATTCCGCTGAAAATCAACACGAGAAAAGGTCGCAGAGCCAACCTTGTAAAACCTGAAAATGCTTATCAAATCACACCGCTTTCAAAGCTCCTGACAAAGGTTTACATTCTGCAAAAACGCCATCTTGAAAATTCGAAAATCAGCCAAAAAGGGTTCTGTGAGTTGAATAAAATTTTGCCTCGATACCTTCGTGGAATCCTGCAATTCAATTACTTCAGTCCGAAGCTCAAAAAGCTGATAATGAACGGATGGATGCCGAAAAAGTTCTCAACTCAACAGATTCTGACAGGGAAGATTCCACTTATTTGGAGTGAGCAGGAGAAAATGTTGCTTGCAATTATAAGATTTCAAAAATTCTCATTTCGGAAGCATTAGTTTGTAATTATTTTTTGATCGTTCTTAATTCTAATACTAATTTGTAAGAGAAAAAAATATTAATTCCAAGAGAGTTTTCATAATTTTTTTTAATAAAGATAATCTTTTTGTTTCTATTGACAGAAACAAAATTCTACTTTATATTCTATATAGTGTGATAATCGAGTAAATACAATGAATGAAATTGCAGAGTTGTTATCCAAGATGGGGTCTGCTGATGAAATTTTTAATTTTTTAAAGGAACTTCTAACGGAATCCGAACTCTCTATTTTATCAAAGCGATGGCGAATCTTGAAATTATTATTGGAAGGGAAAACTCAGCGAGACATAGCAAAAGAACTCTCTGTCAGTCTTTGCAAAGTTACGCGAGGTTCAAAAATTTGCAAATCCCCAAACGCTATTGTTAATAAATATTTGATAAACGGAGATAATTATAATGAAAGAAATAAGAAGCAATATTCTGCCAACAAATGATGGATTTTATGGAAAATTCGGCGGACAATTTATTCCTGATCAATTAAAAGTAGAATTTCGCAAAATTACAGAAGAATTTTTGCGCTTGAAAAATGATCTGCAATTTAATTCGGAACTTCACTACCTTTTCAAAAATTATGTTGGCCGACCAAGCCCGATTTATTTTGCAAAAAATCTCTCAGAAAAATACGGAAGCGAAATTTATTTTAAACGTGAAGATTTGAATCATACAGGAGCGCATAAAATAAATCATTCGCTCGGAGAAGCATTGCTGGCGAAAAAATTGGGCAAGGAAAAAATCATTGCCGAAACCGGAGCTGGTCAACATGGAGTTGCAATTGCCACAAGCGCAGCCCTTATGGGACTCGAATGCGATATTTATATGGGTGAAATCGACGTAGAAAAAGAAAAACCGAATGTAGATAAAATGAAAATTTTAGGAGCGAATGTAATCTCAGTAAAAAGTGGAACAAAAACTCTGAAAGATGCAGTTGACGCGGCGTTTGAAGCTTATTTACGCGAATATGAAACAGCGATTTATGCGATAGGGTCAGTCGTCGGGCCGTATCCGTTTCCAATGATTGTTGAATATTTTCAATATTTCTCGAGTTAACAGGAACAATGCCTGATTGTGTCGTGGCTTGTGTCGGAGGAGGATCGAATGCTCTTGGAATTTTCAACGGTTTTTTTGAAGATGAACAGGTAAAATTATTCGGAGTCGAGCCACTAGGAAAAGGAACAAAGATCGGAAAAAATGCAGCAAGCATCACTTATGGAAAAGAAGGAATTTTGCACGGTTCCAAATGCTTATTACTGCAAGACGATGGTGGAAATGTTGCAGATGCGTATTCGATCGCAAGCGGATTGGATTATCCAGGCGTTGGCCCAAAACACTGCTATTTGAATAAAATCGGACGAGTTCATTATGATGTTATTTCGGATAGTGAAGCCCTTGAAGCTTTTTTTGATCTTTCAAAATTTGAAGGAATTATCCCAGCACTTGAAAGCTCTCATGCTGTTGCATATACGAAAAAGTTAGCAAAAATGCAGGCAAAGAAAAAGATTCTCGTTAATTTATCAGGCCGCGGAGATAAAGACGTTGAATACGTTTTGAGTTTAAGAAATCCAAAAAAATAAAATTAATCGCAATTGCGCTGAACACATTGAAGTACCTTTGCTTGTTTTGCGTAACTGAGATTGAAAAAAATTTTTACTTTATTTCTCCGCTGTATTGAATGATCGTTCCTTGGATAGAAGTTGAATTTAACCTCAGGTGTTTAATGTATGATATATCAATAAGATTTGACTTTTTAACAATCTCTGCAAAAATCAAAGAAAGTCTATAATTTGAGGGGAAATAACACTTTTACCTCTTACTTAGAGTATTTTTTAGCTTTTAGAGAGAGTTTTGAGAAAATCGGAGTTTAGAGATTGATTCAAATACATGCTGAACTTGATGTAAAATAATGATAACTCCAAGTCGTTGTTTGATATGGCTAAATTATTCTTAAATAACAAGTTACGAACTGATGGTGGACATTGCAGGGATCGAACCTGCGGCCCCCACCGTGTGAAGGTGATGCTCTACCGCTGAGCTAAATGTCCAATCTTGCAAA
>CADBNZ010000013.1 GCA_902796155.1 uncultured Pseudomonadota bacterium | reverse complement strand
TTGCTCTTCCCATACGCATTTTAGCTATTAATGCATACTATGCTAACCATACAAGCAGCGGGGAATTGCACCCTTAGAGATTAAAATATCATTGTCGCAACATCCTTATAGAAGAAACACCTTCGTCATTCTGAACGGAGTGAAGAATCCAGAGTTATTTTTGATGTTGTGTTTTTGCATGCTTTTCCTCTGATGGCTCCGTTTCTCTTACTTTCCCAAGAAAAACGTCCAAACCAATCTCCATATTACCCCAGATCCAGGCAGGCGAGCGATGAAGTCCCTCCGAAAAATCATCAATCCATGAAATATGACCTAATCTTCAGTCACAATTCCTGCCAAAATTCCTTAACTTTTGCGAAGAATCCTGAGGATTGCGGATGAGCGTTGTGTTCTTTATCGAATTCTTGCAGTAATTCTTTCTGGCGTTTTGTCAGATTCACAGGGGTTTCGACGCGCGCGTGAATCAGCATATCTCCACGCAAAGCGCTTCGCATAATCGACATACCTTTACCACGCAATTTCAAAATATTTCCTGCCTGTGTGCCTGCTGGAACTTTTACAACGGCCTTTTTCCCGTCTATTGTAGGCACTTCGATTTCTCCTCCGAGAGCAGCTGTGACTATTGATATAGGCACATCGCAGTGAATAGTATCTTTTTCTCGTCTGAAAAGTTTGTGTTGCTTTACGGTTACGAATATGTACAAATCGCCGTTCCGTCCGCCTCTTAATCCGGCTTCACCTTCGCCTGATAATCTGATTCTTGCGCCGTCTTCTATGCCTGCGGGAATTGATACTTTGATTGTCTTTGTTTTGCTTATACGACCTGATCCATTACACGATTTACATGATTTTTCGATGATGTGTCCCGTACCGTTGCAGGCTGTACAGGTTCTTTCAACAGTAAAAAATCCCTGTGAGAAACGCATTTTTCCCGTTCCTCGGCATGATGGACATGTTTTTGGTTTGACTCCGCCTTCTGAGCCTGTGCCACTGCAACTGTCGCACTTTACTCCAGTTCTTATGCTGAGTTCGATTTCTTTTCCGCGAAATGCCTCTTCAAGAGTTATGGAACTTTTATAGCGAAGGTCTGAGCCGCGCATTTCTGCACGTTCATGCATGCCGCTTGCGCGTCCGCCTCCGAAAAATCCCTCAAATATGTCGGAAAAAGCCGACTCATCGCCGAAATCGAAATGGAAACTGCCTCCTGAAAAGCCTCCACCTGCGCCTGGGTTAAATCCGCCTCCGCTGGCTGCGTTTTTGTATGCTTCGTGTCCATATCGGTCGTATGCGGCTTTTTTTTGCGGATCTTTTAATGTTTCATATGCTTCATTTATTTCTTTGAATTTTGCTTCAGCGGCTTTATCGCCTTTATTGCGATCAGGATGATATTTCATAGCCAATTTTCTGTAGGCTTTTTTGATGTCGTCATCGCTGGAGTTCTTTTGCACACCAAGAATTTCGTAATAATCGTTCGCCATAAAGTTTTTCTTTCCGCTTTTTTTATTTTATGCCAGAAAAGAGGCGCCTTGCGACGCCCCTTAACTTTGTTAACAAAAGGAGATTATTTATTTTCGCCTTCTTTTTTGACCTCAGAATAATCTGCATCGACAACCGTTTCATTCGGATCGCCAGCTGTTTGCTGTGCCCCTCCAGCTGCGTCTGCTCCAGGCTGTTGTTGTCCTTGCTGAGCTTGTGCCGCCTGATGAATTGCCTGGCCGGCTTTCGACATAGCTTCGAGCAATTTCTGAGATGCAGTTTTCAGTTCATCGATATTTTCGCTCTCGAGAACCTTCTGAAGATCGTCACTTGCCGTTTTTATTTCAGCTTTTTGCTCTTCGGTTATCTTATCCCCATGTTCAGAAAGCATTTTGTTCGCATTGTTAATCAATTCCTGAGACATATTCTTTTCATTGATTAATTCTTTGCGCTTTTTGTCTTCTTCTGCGTGAGCTTCTGCATCTTTTACCATCTGATCGACTTCTTCATCACTCAAACCGCCAGAAGCCTTAATGCTAATCGCCTGTTCTTTGCCGGTAGCCTTGTCTTTCGCAGACACATGTACGATACCATTGGCATCGATATCAAACGTTACTTCAATTTGAGGCATACCGCGCGGTGCAGGAGGGATTCCTGTCAGGTCAAACTGTCCGAGAAGTTTGTTGTTCGCCGCTATTTCTCGTTCTCCTTGGAACACTCGAATGGTTACGCCACTCTGATTGTCTTCTGCGGTTGAGAAAATCTGACTCTTTTTCGTCGGAATCGTGGTATTTCTGTCGATTAATCGAGTAAACACGCCACCTAACGTTTCAATCCCGAGCGAAAGCGGAGTGACATCGAGCAACAGGACATCTTTTACATCGCCTTTGAGTACGCCGCCTTGAATTGCCGCACCAACCGCAACAACTTCATCGGGATTTACGCCTTTGTGAGGCTCTTTTCCGAAGAAATTCTTCACATACTCGACAACTTTCGGCATACGAGTCATACCACCGACCAAAACGACCTCATCGATTTTATCTGCGGTTATTCCCGCGTCTTTCAGAGCTAATTTGCAAGGTTCCAAAGTCTTTTTGATGATATCGTCAACCAATGACTCGAATTTCGCCCTTGTAATCTTGCATGTTAAGTGCTTTGGCCCAGAAGCATCAGCTGTAATAAACGGTAAATTGACTTCTGTTTCCATTGCGCTCGAAAGCTCGATTTTTGCCTTTTCTGCAGCCTCTTTCAGTCTCTGCAAAGCCATATTATCTTTGCGAAGATCGATACTGTTTTCTTTTTTAAACTCGTCAGCCAGATAATCGATTAATCTTTTATCGAAATCTTCACCACCAAGGAAGGTATCGCCATTTGTGGCTTTTACTTCGAAAACTCCGCCTCCAATCTCCAAAATAGATACATCAAACGTACCACCACCGAGGTCGTATACAGCAATCAATCCCGAATCTTTTTTGTCAAGACCGTATGCAAGAGCCGCTGCTGTAGGCTCATTTATGATTCTGAGAACGTCTAATCCTGCGATTTTTCCTGCGTCACGTGTCGCTTGTCTCTGCGCATCATTGAAATACGCAGGAACGGTAATTACGGCTTCTGTTACTTTTTCGCCGAGGAAATTTTCCGCTGATTCCTTCATTTTCCGAAGAACAAATGCGCTGATTTGGCTTGGACTGTATTTTTCGCCACGAGAACTTACCCAAGCGTCTCCGCTGTCAGACGCGATGATCTCGTACGGCGCGTTATATGACTTCAAATATGCGTCGTCTTTTCTTCTTCCAATCAATCTCTTGATTGCATAAAAAGTATTTTTGTAGTTGGTTACCGCCTGACGTTTTGCAGCCTGACCTACCAATCTTTCATTTTTATCTGTGAATGCTACTACCGATGGAGTTGTTCTTGCTCCCTCAGCGTTTTCAATAACGCGAGGATTCCCGCCATCCATCACTGCTACACAAGAATTTGTAGTACCAAGATCTATACCAATAATTTTACTCATAATAATCCCCTTTCATAGGCAAATTACTCTCACAAACCAAAGCTTGCGAGATCCAAAAACACCGAAGCCCTACCATAGGCACTTCGACCTGCATATCGCAATTTCTTCTCTTCTACACAGGCTCGATGATATATATAGCATAAAAATAGAAAATGTCAATATTTTTTTATGCGAATTGAAATTTTTGTGACTAAAACCTTTGTAATTTCAGATCTACATTCGCATTTTATTTATTTTCTTCAATTTTTTTTGCAATATCCATTTGCATTTTCGGATTTCTCAATATCTCTGTTGCAATACTGCTTATATTCGCGACCAGATTATTGCAGGCAGTGCTCAGAGCGTTCCGCAAATTATGTTTAGGATTTTGCGCGCTTATTTCTATCGCATCTTTTGCTAAAACTTGGGCGCAAAGTATCTGTAGTTTTACAAAACCTCGCTCTTCATCTGATACTGGAGGCATTCCGCTTTCTTCGGCTGTCATTCCCAAGGTATCAATTATTTTATCTAGCGAGTTTCTTTTTACTACTAGGTTGTTTTTCATGTATATAGCTTTCGGTGAAATAAGTGATATATGAACAATCCAAAAAATTACATTGTCTATTTTGGACAATGTTGTATTTTTCTTCAATATGCTTCATAAAGTGTGTTAGTTAGTGAAGTTTAAGAGAGTGATATGCGCCAGAGTGATGCAGCTATTGTGCACACAGTCGCTCAGCTGAAAGGTCGTCGGCTGAGGATGGCAAGGGCTCTCACCGGATTCTCACGACAAGAATTGTTCGAAAAAATCGGAATAGCTACATCAACAATAGATACTTGGGAGAGCGGACGAGTTGAGCTTTCGCAAAAAAGCGCGGAAAGAGTTTGTTCGGCTCTTAAAAAGGTGGGGGTATCATGTTCTATCGAGTGGCTTCTGACTGGTGGCGGTTCGCCTCCCAGAATAATGGATGCTCTTGAAAAGACAATGATTGATGTAGGCAGTTTCAGATATCCTGATGTAAACAATGAGTTATCCTCGAAAGAGGTATACAAGCTCAAAAAGCTTCCGTCTCTAATGGATGAAAAAATAAGACGTGAGTTGAGTTTCTTTTTAAATTTACATCCTGGTTCGCTTTTTCATATTGTAGATAAGGATTTTCTTAATTGCCGTTATAAAGTAGAGGATTGTATCGCAGGTATTGAAGAAAATATCCAGTCTTTAATCGGTAAGGTAATTATTGCGGTTTTATCGAATTCAGAAACAATTTTGTGTCATCTGTTAAGTTGTAATGAGGATGGAACCAGCAGTGTTTTCATAAGTTCGGAATCTTCAAATGAAAAGGTTCAAATAATCAGCGCGGCAGAGATTATTTGGCATAGAATGTTAAAAAGATACAGCTGAGTTTACATATTTCTTTTTTCTTTGAATATGGACGACTTAATTGATATACTTGCGAAACTTTAAGATGCGGAGTTAGTGATAAAAAGTGGCAGAATGGGGATTTGAAGCAGGAAACGCACTTGTAGACAGGTACGTCACTTCTCTTTATGAAGTTGCGGTAAAGACGAAAAATGAAAAACAAGTTGCGAAAGAGCTTGCTCTTATTAAAAGCACAATTACCGGAATGAATGAGTATAAGAGACTGCTTAAGCGGATATCTTTGTTATCTGAAGATTGTTTGAAGTTTGTGGATTTTCTGAAGAAAAGCTTGAAATTATCTGCGGAAGTAAGCAATTTTTTGAGTGTTTTGCTGCATAACAATCGCTTCGGGATGATTGTTGAAATGTGTGATGCTTATGCCTTATATTTGGATAAATTGGACGGGAAAAAGCTCTTTTATCTGACTCTTGCGAATGAGCAAACAAAAACATCTATGGGTGATTTGCTCAAAAATTTGAAGTCAGTTTTCGGAGATAAAGTTGAGTGTGTTACGAGGATTGATCCAGCCATAAAAGATGGTTTTAAACTGCAATATCAGTCTAAAGTCTTGGATTATTCGCTTAAATCAAAATTGAGACGCTTACGCACTGCCATTAGGAGAGATAGTTATGAAAATTAATGCGTCAGAAATAAAATCTGTACTCATGGAACGCATAGAAAATTTTGATTCCGGCCCTGAATTTCTCGAAGTTGGTCGTGTGCTGTCCATTGGTGACGGTGTCGCTCGAGTTTACGGATTAGATAACGTTTCTATGGGAGAAAAGGTCGTTTTCTCTTCTGGAGTTAGCGGTATGGCCATGAACCTCGGAGAAGATACGGTTGACGTTGTGCTGTTCGGCGAGGATCGCAGTGTTTTTGAGGGAATGGAAGTACGTAGAACGAAGCAAATTGTTGATGTTCCTGTCGGGAAAGCTTTGCTTGGACGTGTGGTTGATGCTCTTGGTAATCCTATCGATGGAAATGGTGCCATTCGAGCGACAGAACGTCGCGTTGTTGATGTAAAAGCGCCTGGAATTATCGAACGTCAATCGGTTCATGAGGCGATGCAAACAGGATTGAAAGCGATTGATTCACTTGTTCCGATCGGTCGAGGTCAACGAGAGTTGATAATCGGTGACCGCCAGACAGGAAAAACGGCAATTGCGATCGATACTATTATCAATCAAAAATATGCATTCGAGCAGAATATAGAAAAAGAAAAACTTTATTGCATTTACGTTGTTATTGGGCAGAAAAGATTTTCTGTTGCTCAGATTGTTAAGACCCTTACTGAAGCGGGAGCGATGGAATACACAACGGTTGTTGCCGCTACTGCTTCGGAAGCTGCGACGATGCAGTATCTTGCACCGTATACTGGATGTGCTATGGGCGAGTACTTCAGGGACAATGGAATGCACGCTCTTATAGTTTACGATGATTTATCGAAACACGCAGTTGCTTACAGGCAGATGTCGCTTTTGTTGCACCGTCCACCGGGACGTGAAGCATATCCGGGAGATGTCTTTTATTTACATTCGAGATTGCTTGAACGCGCTGCAAAATTGAGTGATGATAAGGGTGGTGGTTCTCTTACTGCACTGCCTGTTATTGAGACTCAAGCAGGTGATTTATCGGCATATATTCCGACAAACGTTATTTCCATTACGGATGGCCAGATTTTCCTTGAGAGCGATCTGTTTTATAAAGGAATTCGTCCTGCTATTAACGTTGGGCAATCGGTCAGTCGTGTCGGTTCATCAGCTCAAACGAAATGCATGAAGCAAGTTGCGGGACATATTAAGCTGGAATTGGCGCAATATCGAGAAATGGCCAGCTTTGCTCAGTTCGCTTCGGATTTGGATTCCTCCAGCAAACAACTGATTTCTCGTGGAGAACGTCTGACAGAGCTATTAAAGCAACCTCAATATGCACCTATGAGCGTCGAGGAGCAAGTTGTAAGCATATTCATTGGTGTTCATGGGTTTCTTGATGGTTTACCTCTAAATTTGGTTGGTCGTTTCGAGAAATACGTACTTGAGAGAATAAAAAGCGAACAACTTGGTCTTTTGGCTGAAATTCGCGAAAAGAAAAAATTGTCTGATGATATGAATAAGACACTGGAAGATCTTATTGCGAAATATCTTGTGGATTTTCAGAAGGAAAATGACCTTACTAAGTAGGAGTTTTTGATGGCGAGCCTAAAGGAGCTGCGCAATAAAATAAATGTCATAGAATCCACTCGCAAAGTGACGGAAGCTATGAAACTTGTTGCGGGAGTAAAGCTGCGCAAGTCGGAGCAAAAAGCCGTTGCTTCAAGGGAATATTCGCGTGAGCTTAACAGCCTGCTTGCAAAAATTCGGCGAGAGTTCGTTGAAGTTAAAACTGAGTTATTCAATGGCAGAGAGCACGTAAAAACTGTTCTTCTTGTGGTTTTTGCTTCAGATCGTGGGTTGTGCGGCAATTTCAATTATCTTGTAAGTAAAGAGACTATGAGGCTTGTTGAGGAACTGCACGCTGATGGTAAAAATGTCAGGATAATGTGTGTCGGAAACAAAATTTTGGAGCTTCTGAAAAAATTTTCGGGAAATTTCGAAAAAATGGAGCCGATAGTCGGTTTTTATCGTTCGGGAGATACATACAATAACGCGAAATTACTTGCTGAAAAGATTGTCGCGGAGTTCATGAATAATGTAGTAGACAAGGTTATTCTCGTTTATACTCGCTATTATTCCGCAATAAATCATGTCGTAGAGCCAAAAGAGATTATTCCGCTTTCATGCGAGCCGAATAATGATAAAACCGAGACAATTTTCGAGCCAAATGCAGAGAAAATCTTGCAGGATTTGTTGCCTTTTAACGTTGCCATTCAAATTTATCAAGCGGCTTTGGAAAGCATAGCGAGCGAACAAAGTTCTCGAATGACTTCTATGGATAATGCTACCAGAAATGCTGACAATCTTTTGTCTGAGTTCAAGATAAAGTACAATCGCACGAGGCAGGCGAAAATCACGCTTGAACTTGTTGAAGTTATCTCAGGGGCAAAAGCAATATCGAAAGAATAATCGAGGGAATAGATAAAGGAAAATTGGGAAAATGAAGAAAAAAACAGAGCAAAATAAAGGTTATATTTCTCAGATTTTAGGTGTTGTTGTCGATGTCGTTTTTGAAGGTAGAGTCCCTTCGATTCTCAATGCTTTAGAGGTCGACAATAACGGACGCAAACTGATTCTTGAGGTTGCGCAGCAGTTGGGAGAACATTCTGTCCGTACAATAGCCATGGACATTACAGACGGCTTGGAGCGTGGGCAGGAAGTCATAGATACGGGCAAAATGATAGAGGTTCCTGTCGGGCGTGATCTTCTTGGACGCATTATTAACGTTGTCGGAGAGCCTATCGACGAGCGTGGCCCTGTAAAAGCCGAGGCATATTTGCCGATTCATAGGGAAGCGCCTCCGTTTGTTGAGCAAGCTACCGAAACAGAAATTTTGGCAACGGGAATTAAGGTTGTCGATCTTCTTGCTCCATACGCAAAAGGCGGAAAAGTCGGACTTTTCGGAGGTGCAGGCGTCGGAAAAACGGTTTTAATCGAGGAATTGATAAACAACGTTGCAAAAGCACATGGTGGTTTTTCTGTTTTTGCAGGAGTAGGGGAGAGAACTCGCGAAGGAAACGATCTGTATCACGAAATGATAGAATCAGGAGTTATTAACCTAGAAGGGAACAAATCGAAAGCGGCACTTGTGTACGGCCAGATGAACGAACCACCTGGAGCACGTGCTCGAGTCGCTCTTACGGGACTGACTCTTGCGGAATATTTCAGAGACAAGGAACATCAGGACGTCTTGTTGTTCATTGATAACATATTCCGCTTCACGCAGGCTGGATCAGAGGTTTCGGCATTACTCGGAAGAACACCTTCCGCTGTTGGATACCAGCCGACGCTTGCAACCGACATCGGAGAGCTTCAAGAGCGCATTACAAGCACCGTGAACGGCTCTATTACCAGTGTTCAGGCGATTTATGTTCCGGCAGACGACTTAACAGACCCTGCGCCTGCTACATCATTCTCGCATTTGGACGCGACAACGGTTCTTAGCCGAAAGATTTCTGAGTTGGGCATTTACCCTGCTGTCGATCCGCTGGATTCAACATCGCGAATGTTGACGCCTCAAATAGTAGGTGAGGAACATTATCGTGTAGCGCGTGAAGTTCAAAGGATTCTGCAAAGTTATAAATCGCTTCAGGATATTATTGCAATACTCGGTATGGACGAACTTTCGGAAGAAGACAAACTTACCGTCGCTCGTGCGCGAAAAATCCAGAGATTTTTGTCGCAACCGTTCCATGTTGCATCAGTATTTACGGGACTTCCTGGGAAATTCGTTCCGGTTGCCGATACGATAAAGGGATTCAACGCAATTATATCGGGTGAATGCGATCATTTGCCGGAAATGGCATTCTTCATGGTCGGAACCATTGAAGAAGTATACGAAAAAGCCGCTGATATGGGAGTTAAGGCATAGGATTGCTCTTATATCGTGCTGGAACGCTCATATGAATAAAACACCCAAATAGACAAGCTGTTTGTTGGCTCTACTCGTAGCTAGAAATTAAACCACATGCGCTTTTACAGGCCCCTTGAAGGCTCTCAGCGGTTTCATGCTTTTAGAATTCATCCTTAATAAATCCTTTAAAATTAAGTGCATAAAGTGTCATTAAAAGTACCTTTTGAAACTCTGTTTATTACAATTATAGTGCCCTAGAAGAAAAATATTTTCACAAAAATACTTGACAAAAGATCGCATTTATGATACCTTATATATAGTTATAGTTAAAAAGGAGAAAAATCTGAATTACAAACAGATCAAATATCACATAGCAGCAATATTGCTTTCATTGCCTATAATTCAGGATATTAGCGCAATGGATCAGCCCCATATAAATTATACAATTGAGAAGCAGACTAATGGATATCAATTTTTTCATATCCAACTAAAAGAAAATGTGGAACCATTTGAGCTAAGAGTATATTCCAAAAATAAAGACTTAGAAAAGCATTGTTTGGAAATAGTTCGAGCAGTATTGAATGATGATATGGATCGTTTTTCAGCATTATTTGGTTCTGATGAAAGTTACTTATCTTGTAACTTAACATCTAGGAGCAAGAATTCAGAAGGATTGTTTGAATTTTCAGGGACAGAGATGGAGTATAGTTTCGATGAAAGTACTGGCCGCGTAGATAAAATTCCATCACAAACATCTTCTATTTTTTTCAAACAATTGTTGATGCTAAGCGCTCTAACGGGAGGAGAAAATTGTTTTAAGTTATTATTGCAGGAGTTGCCAGCTCCAGCCCCTGAAGAGCAAGCTTTTCTAAGTAAAAGCCTTGGTTTTTGCGCTTGTTTTCAAGGAAATCTTGAACATATTGAAATACTACACGATATGGGATTCTTTGATCCTCAATATTCCGATTATATGTGGAGAGGCGCAAGTGTAGGAGGTGAGGATGTTGTTAAATGGTTATGGTCTAATGGTTTCCATACTTTTTCAAAAGATGCTATTTGGAGTTTAATGCGTTATTCGAAACTTCCGCTAGAACTGATTACAGCTATATTCGAAAGCAATCCTATTGATCTTATAAATGTAGAATATGCAGGATCTCTTAACCGTGTATATCTAAAGGCTATTCACTTAGCAGCTATGTATAAAAATGAAACCATGCTAGAGTATTTGCTGAAAACTGTGGGTGTTGATGTAAATACTCCCGATAGTTTGGGGGACACTGCATTAGTTTATGCCATTAAAAATAAGGATGAACATATGATAAAAGTATTGGTCGACGCCGGTGCGACAAATATTCGTGACAAAAATCGCGATAATTCTTTAGATATGTTCAAGCGCATTATGGGAATTCGCAAATATCCGAAAACATATAAGCTACTAAAAAGCTTGCCATATTAGATTTAGAATAAAAAAGGGCGGGAATTTCCGGCCCTTTTATTGTATTTAGAAAACCACCGGATAGTCCGGTGGTTCAGAAAAGCTTATAGCTATGCGCAATAGAACACCTCTGCTATAAGA